>CAYGZN010000214.1:0-5865 GCA_964354355.1 uncultured Burkholderiaceae bacterium
TGTCGTTGAGCCAGGTCACCACGTTGTAGGCGGAGTCCGGGTTCGACGGCTGCGCGGCCGACTCGTTGACGGTCGACGTGTTGCCCGGCAGACGCTTGTCCTTGTGGGTGTTGGCGTCGGCGATGCCGACGATGAAGTTCTTCGGGCACCACTCGGTCACCTGCGTGAACCCGGCCGGAGGCTCCAGCGGATCGTCCCAGTTGGTGATCACCGGAAAGCCGTCGACCTTCGCGCCGTTGGTGCCGGCGGTCAGGCTCATGTTCGTGTACTCGGGGGTCGGCCCGATGTTTCGGAAGTAGCGCAGCGACTCGTAGTACATCTCGCTGACCGGGTCGTAGTTCTTGTAGCCCGCCTTGCGGCCGAACTTGTTCAGGTACTGGACCACGCCGCTGGCCGTCACCGTGTCCGCGCCGCCCAGGCCGTAGTTGCCATTGGTCGAGCTGGCGTCGCCCGTGTCGGGATTGGTCACGAAGATGCCGGTGGTCGAGCTCCACTCGGCGACGCTGTTGCCCTGCAGGCCGTTGCCGCCCAGTTTCGGTGCGTCCGGCCCGACGAACTTCATGCGCGAGCGCAGCACGCCGCCGTCGCGGAACTTGTCGTTGTCCAGCAGGTAGCCCATCGCGCCGAAGCGCACGGCCATCGCGTTGTCCTGGATCAGCCCGGTCGGCTTGTAGATCTGCTTGTCCGGATTCCCGGATGCGCCGGGCTTGGTGTACAGCGTGCAGGGCGTGGCGGTCTCGGGGAATGCCGGGTCGCAGACCTTGACGCGTACCTCGAGGTCGACCACGTTGTTGCTCAATCCCGAGTTCGACGCGACCCGCATCTGGGTGTTGCGCCCCTGGATGCCGATGTACAGCTCGGCGTGCCCGTACGGCGTCACGGAACTCGGGGCGACCACCGGAATGCCCGACCAGGCCTTGCCGATCCGCTTGATCGGGAACTGCGACGTGGTGCCCTGCCCGTCGTGCCGCGCCTTCTGCAGCACCGTCAGGTCCTCGGTGTCGATCGCGCGGTCGCCACCGGTCATCGCCCAGCGGAAGATGTCGATCGTCTGGCTGGTCGCCCAGTTCAGGTAGTTGCCGCTCCACTTGCCGGCGCAGGTCGCCACCGACGCGGGCGGCTGGTCGGTGTACTTGTACAGCGGGTCGTAGCCGGTCGTGTAACCGGTCGGGTAGAAGTAGGCGTTGCCCGTATCGTACTGGTAGCACTTGAACGGATCGAAGTTGCCGATGTACGGCATGCTCTTGACCGCCTTGTACTGCGGATTGCCGGTGTTGGCCGCGTTGGCGCGGCTGGCCCGCTCGATCGGGTTGAAGTAGCACACCGACAGGCCGCCGTCGCGCCCCGGACAGCCGTTGAAGACCTCGTCGTTGTAGGCCTGCACGTTGCCGGTCGGCCACTCGACCGACAGGTCCAGCATCACGTTGGCCGGCACGGTCTGCACGATACGGGCGGGCTGATCCGAGAGCTCGGTCAGGCCCGGCGACTGCGCGTGCACGATCGGCGTCCACAGGGTGAACCAGCCTCCGGCCAGCAGTGCGGCTCGCCCGAAGCGCGAACGGCAGGTCTGGATCAGCGTCTGGTCGAAGGGGGTCGGTGCGGTCATGGCGAACCTCTGTTGCCTGGTCCGAAACGGTCGTGCGCCGGCGCGGGAATGCGTCGGTGCGTCGGTCATTCCATCGGGAGCGTGAACATCGCCTGCGAGAAGGCCTCGACGCCGCGCGGGCCGGTCGTGCGCGCCGAGACCCGAAAGACGGGTGCGAACGGCGACGCCACGGTCGTGCAGCGCGAGCAGTTGTCCGGCGCACGCGACGACGAGATCACGCAGTGGGTGTCGGTGGCAGGCTCCTCGAGCGAACACAGCCGCTCGATCACGTAGATCGTCGTCATGCGCTCGCCCGTGTCGACCCGTCGATTGGCGACGGGCACGGCGGCGAACATGGCGTCGTAGGCGGCGTCGTCCTTGAGCACGAGCGGCACGCCCTGCGAATCGGTGACCAGCGCGGTCGCCCGGTACGGCAGGCCGCTGGCCACGCCGAGCGCGTGGGTGGTCGTGTTGTTCAGCGTGCGGAAGTAGCGCCCGGCAACGTTCTCGAACTCGAACATCGCACGGCGGACCACGACCTCGTTGCGGTTGACCGCATCGCGCTGGAAGGACGAGTTGCGTGCCAGCAGCGTGGACGTGTCGACCGACCTCATCAGGGCCACGGCCGCCAGCGCCAGTGCGATCAGCAGCACCAGCGAGATCGGCAGCACCGAGCCTTTGTGTCCACGGTTCATCGTGCGCTCCGAGTTCAACCGCAGCTCCCTGGCGCGGGCACGCCGTTCACGCGCCGCTCCTCGGCACACAGCGCGATCCACTGATTGCGCAGCGGGATCACGAAGTCGTAGACCTGGCGTGCATAGGGCTGCTGGGCGGCCGTCAGCGGGATGCGAACCTGCAGCGGGGCGGGCAGGTCCGGAAACACCACCACCTCGGTCGGCCCGACGCGCTGGGACGGTTCGGACGAGCGCACCACGAGGCCGATGCGGATGGACTTCACCTGCAGGGCGCCCATACCGCCGGCCATCATCGTCGCGGCGTCGAAGCCAGCCGTCCCCGGCACCACCCAGCGGTCGATGACGTTGTCGTTCGCGGTGCCGCCGTTGCCGTCGTCGACGCCGTACAGCACCTGCATGTTCTCGACGTTCTCGGCCTGAACGGTGGGCACCGCGATGCCGCCGTTCTCCAGCACGTCGTACTGCACGAGGCTGTTGTTGGTCACGCCGTGCATCGCGATCGAAGGCAGTCCGCCCATGTTGAACAGCGCGTAGTCCCGGCCGGCGGCCAGGCTCGTGAAGCCGGCCGGCGCGTTGTAGGCCGTGCCCGGCGCGCCGGTCGGGATCACCTTCGGCGCGGGCTGGCCGGCGACCGTCGCATAGGTATTGGCAACCTGGCCGATCTGGCACGGCCCGACCGTGGACATGTCGGTGACCAGCAGCACGTCGCCCTTGTTGAAGGCGACGGTCGTCATCGCGTTCAGCTCGGTGCTGGTGACGATCGAGGTCGGCATCGGTGCCGGGCCGGTGCTGCCGCGGGCAGACATCACGACGATCGCGTCGGGATTGGTGCCGCCGCCGTCGACCACGGCCAGCGGCGCCAGCCGCAGGTCCGTCGGAAACGCGGTGAACGGGGCCGGCCACGCGGAGGCGCGCGGCAGCAGGATCGCTCCGTCGCGCCACAGGTTCAGCTGGCACCCCCACAGCGTCGGGCCGTGCTGCAGCCCGGCACCGGCCATGCGCAGGTCGCGCATCAGCCGCCAGGAGGCCAGCGTGCCCGCCTGCTGCGCGTCGGCAGCGCCCTGGCTCGAACGCCGGTACGACTCGCTTCGGCCGAACACCTGGACGATCGCGACCGACGCCAGCAGCCCGATCGTCAGGCCGACCATCAGTTCGATCACCGTCAGTCCGCGTTGCTTGTGGCGCATCGTGCCCTCAGTCATACAGCGCCGACACGGTCACGTGCTGGCGGGTCAGCGAGATCGCGGTCGCCACCCCGGACGTGTCGCGGATCGTCTCGCGCGGTGGCGTCCAGGTGATCACGATGCGAACCGAGTTCGGATCGGCGTTGACCGCGCCGAACGCAACCGTCGCGTTGGCGGACGGCAGACCCACGCCGGTGGCCCTGACGCGGTTGTTCAGCCAGTCGTTGAACAGCGCGCCTCCGGTCGCGTAGTCGGTGGCGACGGTGGCCCGGCTTGCCGACTGCATGCGCGCGAGCAGCTCGTCGGCGAGCGCGGCAGCTTCGGAGCGGAACCGGGCGTCGGAGCTGACCCGGGTCGTCGCGGTCTGAACGCCGACGAGTCCGAGCACGCCCACCGCAAAGATCACGACGGCGATCAGCACTTCGATCAGCGTGAACCCGCCTTCACGCGGGGTGCGCGGAACCGCGATGACAGGACCTTTCATGTCAGCAGGCTCCGGGCGCGAGGAACGGTTCGCAGGCAGCGCCGCTGCCGACCGGGCGGCTCGGATCGCAGACCCGGACCGAGCCGCCGGTTCCGACCGCGACGCAGTAGCGCTTGGTCGTCTGGGATCCGGCCACCCGCACCACGAGCGGTGCGGCCAGCGCGACACCGGGGGCAACGCTCAGGTCCAGCGGGCGGCCCACGGGCGTGAATCCGATCGACGCCAGCGCGGCATTCTCGAACCTCGTGGCCGCGACGTCGCCCGAGAGCTGCATGCCGCCGACGAAGTCGCCGGGGCCCTGCGGCGCCGCAACGCGTGTCATCCAGCCACGCGCGCCCGAGGCCGGCGTGGCGGTGGCCGACACGACGTTGGACGCGACCGGTGCGGTGTTCGTGAACACCAGTTCGACGGTGCGGTTGCGCCGGATGGCCTCGGTCTGGGCGTTCTTGAGCGCGGCACTCAGACCGTGCGCGGCGGCCTGCAGCTGCCGGTTCGCCACGATCTCCGAGAGTTGCGGAATGGCGATGCCTGCCAGCACCGCGAGGATTCCGACGGCGACCATCATCTCGACCAGCGTGAAGCCGCGCTGGCCGAACCCGTTACATCCGATGGCGCCTGCCCCGGGGGCACGCTCCGCGGGTGCGGGTGATCCCCGACCCGCCGCGCTGGGCGTAACGGCGCTGCCGCGGATCATGTCAGGAGCCTTTCTTGACGATGAATCGGTTCGCCGGCATCGCCGTCGCGGTCCACCCCGGCTTGACCGAGGTCGTGACCTCCATGCCCGCCTCGTCGATCGTGTAGACGAACCCGGTGGCCGGACCCGTGCCGGTCGCGGTCCAGGTGAATCCCTGCCCCGCGTTCGTCAGCGCGCACGCAAAGCCGAAGGTGCCCTGCGCATTCGTGAACGCGCCGATCGAACAGGCGGTGCCCGCCGTGTTGGCATAGGTCCGGTTGTCCGCGTAGCGCTGCTCCATGCGCGCGCGCAGTTCCTTGAGCTCGCCGATGCCGGCCGTCAGCCGGCCACGCTGCAGGTGATCGGAGTACTGCGGAACCGCGATGCCTGCCAGGATGGCGACGACCGCGACCGCGAGCATCAACTCGATCAGCGTGAACCCGACCTGCCGTTTAACGTTGCGCACCAGAGAGTCTCCAGAACCCATCACAGGACTAGACTCTAGGTGGGCGACCTCCCCTGCTCCACACGGATCGGACGGACGGCAGGATTGCTGTTCCTGATGGAACCGACCGGACAGGTCGTCGCGGATGGACGGACAGCTTTCCCCGCCCGACGGTTCGCGGCGACGCGTGGGCCCCTAAAAAGGGCGTGTCTGTTGCGCGACAGTGTCGCATCGATGCCGAAAACCGGGTACCCGGAACAACGGGGCACCGTCGGCGCAAATCGACGGACCGGCGGCGCGCGATCAGCCGATTCGCAACGCCTCTTCAGCGGGCAGGAACGGCAGTCCGAGCGAATCGGCCACCGCCTGGCTGGTGATGCGGCCGCGGTGTACGTTCAGTCCGTTGCGCAGGTGCGCGTCGGCGCGCAGCGCGTCCAGACCGTGGTCGGCCAGCCTCAGCACGAACGGCAGCGTCGCGTTGTTCAGCGCGAAGGCCGACGTGCGCGGCACGCCGCCAGGCATGTTGGCGACGCAGTAGTGGATCACGCCGTCGACGACGTAGGTCGGGTCGTCGTGGGTCGTTGCACGCGACGTCTCGGCGCAGCCGCCCTGGTCGATCGCGACGTCCACCAGCACCGAGCCTGCCTTCATGCGCCGGATCATCTGCGCGGTCACCAGTCGCGGTGCGGACGCGCCCGGAACCAGCACGCCTCCGACCACCAGGTCCGCGTCCAGGCAGTGCCGCTCGACGATCTCGGCCGTGGAGAACACCGTGTTGAGCCGGCTGCCGTGCTGGCGC
>CAYGZN010000215.1:0-5862 GCA_964354355.1 uncultured Burkholderiaceae bacterium
CCCGGCACGATGCCGCCGATGAACAGGCGACCGACCGACGCGTCGGCGATGTACCCGTAGATGATCAGTCCGATCGACGGCGGGATCAGCGCCGTGATGATCGCCGCGCACGACGTGATCACCGCCGCGAATGCCGGCGAGTAGTTGTGCCGGATCATCTCCGGCCCGAGCACCTTGGACAGCATCGCCGCGTCGGCGCTCGAGGACGCCGTCAGCCCGCCCAGCAGCGTCGCCAGCACCGTGCACATCTGCGCGAGCGCCCCGGTCATGTGGCCCGCCAGCGCGTCGGCGAGCGCGAGCAACCGCCGCGTGATGCCGGCCTTGTTCATGATCGCGCCGGCGAACACGAAGAACGGGATCGCCAGCAGCGGATACGAGTCGGTCGCCGTCACCATCTTCTGCACGAAGATGTTCAGCGGCACCTCGCCGTTGACCAGGAAGAACGACAGTGCGCTGATCGCGATCGCGAACGCGATCGGCGTGCCCAGCGCGAACAGCACGGTCATCACGATGGCCGGAAGCCAGTCGGCGAACAGCGAATCAGCCAGCATGGGTCTCGCGGAACGCGTCGATCGCCCAGTTGCGGCCCGCCAGCACCTGGACGTAGCGCACGGCCATCAGCGCGAAGCTCGCCGCCACCGGGCCGTAGAGCACCGTCTGCGGCCAACGCAGCACCGGGCTCGGGCTGGCCCACGCGTCGATCGCGAAACGCGTGCCGAACCACGTCATGAAGGCGAAGAACGACAGCAGCAGCACGTGGTTGAAGACCCGCACCGCCGCCTGCAGCGAGGCCGGGAACCGCTCGACCAGCACGTCGATCGCGGGGTGCAGCCGGTACTTGACGCAGGCCGCGGCCCCGAAGAAGACGATCCACGCGAAGCCCAGCGTCGCGATCTCGCTCGCCCAGGCCGCCGGCTGCTCGGTGATGTACCGCGTGATCACTCCCCAGCTCACGGCCAAGATCACCACCGCGACCGCGAGGCTGGCGACGATCTCCTCGAACTGGTCGACGAGCCAGCCGGCCCCACCCGGCGCCTGCGCCGGCTCGCGCGATGTCGTCACGGACGCTGCCCGGGGCGCTCGAACGGCCCGGGCTACTTCTTCAGCGCCCCCATCACCGTGTCGTGCAGCCCCGGCGTCCACTTGGGGAACGCCTTGTACACGCCGGCGGTGGACTTCTGGAAAGCCGGCACGTCGACGTCCGACACGAAGGTCACGCCGGCGGCCTTGAACTTGCCCACGTAGTCGTCCTGCAGGGCCAGCGTCAGGCGCGTCATCTCGTCGCCCGCCTTCTGGCCCTCCTCGAGCAGGATCTTCTGGATGTCGGGCGGCAGCTTGGCGAAGTAGCCGGCGTTCATCGGCCACATCACGAACGCGGTGAAGTGCCCGGTCATCGAGATCACCTTGCGGGTCTCGTGCAGCTTCGAGCCCCACAGCGAGGCCAGCGGCGCCTCGGCGCCGGCCACCACGTTCTGCTGCAGCGCGTTGTAGACCTCGGACCACTGGACGGTGGTCGGGCGCGCGCCCATCGCCTTGAAGGTCTCGATCCACATCGTGTTGGGCGGCACGCGCACCGTCATGCCTGCCATGTCCTCGGGCTTGCGGACCGCCTTGTCGGCGATCAGGTGGCGCTGGCCGAAGAAGCCGTTGGCCATGATGAGCTTGAAGCCCGCGGCTTCCAGCTTCTTCTCGGTGGCCTTGTACCAGTCCGACGCCAGCAGCTTGTTGTAGTCGCTGGGGTCCTTGATCAGGTACGGGCCGTTGAGCACGCCGATGTCGGGCACGAAGTCCGACAGGTAGCCGGGGTCGGTGATGTTCATCACGTTGGCGCCCTGGCGGATCATCTCGTTGACCTCCTTGCCGGGGCCGAGCTGCTCGCTGGGGAACACCTGGATCAGCACGCGCCCGTTGGTGCGCGCGGCCACGTTCTTGGCGAAGTACTCGGCGGCCAGGTGCGCCGGCTCGGTGGTCGACAGCGAGTGCGCGAAGCGGATGCGGATCTGGTCCTGCGCGACGGCGGGCGCCGCAAGCAGGCTGGCGGCGAGGGCGCCGAATGCAAGGCGGATCAGGCGGGTCATGGGGTCTCCTCCCAGGTTGCGGCCGTGCGCCCCCGTGGGCGATCCGGCATTCGGTGTCGTGTTCCGGTGCGGCGACGCGGTCGGCGCTACATGCCGACCGTGGCGCCGAGCTTGCCCGGCTTGGCCGCGCCAGCGTACAGGATCTTCAGTTGCCGGTCGACAATCGCTGCGTGGCGCGCGACGGCGTCGGGATGCATGTCGGCTTCGGGCGGTGGCTCGAGGTCGAAGTGACCGAACGCGTCGCGCCCGCGCACCAGCATCGCGCTTTCACGCGGGCCGGCGGTCTGGCGCACGTGCGTGGGGATGTAGCGGATTGCAAAGCCGATGCGCCGCAGGTCCGAGCGGTTGGGCTCCGAGCCATGGAAGATCAGCACGTGGTGCAAGGACATCTGGCCGGGCTGCAGGATCACCGGCACCGTCTCGTCGTCGCGGACCTCGACGGCCAGTTCCTGGCCCCGCGACAGCAGGTTGGCCTCGGCGAAGGTGTCCACGTGCTCGACCTGCTTCAGGTGCGTGCCCGGGACGACCTTCATGCAGCCGCTGTCCAGCGTCGACGGCGTGAACGCCACCCACGCGGTGATCACGTCGGGCGACGACAGCCCCCAGTAGGTGCCGTCCTGGTGCCACGACACGTAGCCCGGATCGTGCGCGTCCTTCGCGAAGAACCCGGCGCTCCAGCACAGGATGTCCGGGCCCAGCACGTCCTCGACCGCGTCCAGGATCCGCGGGTGGCGCACCACGTCCGTCAGCCACGGGTAGAGCAGGTGGACCTTCTGGTTGACGCGCCCGGGCAGCCGGCCGCCGTGCTGCGCTTCCGCCGCCTCGAAGCGTCGCTCCAGTTCGGCCGCTTGCGCGCGCGTAAACACGTCGATCGGAAAATGGATGCCGCGGCTGGTGTAGTCGCGGACCTGAGCGTCGGTCAGCACCTTGCCCATCGTGTCTCCCTCGGGGATCTGCCCGCCGTTGCCGCCGCCGCGGTGCGGCAGGCCAGCGCGCCCGGTCGGCGTTTTGTCGATGAAAGCGAGTTTCATGGATAGAATTGATTCATGTCAAGCGGCGATGCGGCATCCGGGCGTTACCAGGCGCCGGCCCTCGAAAAGGGGCTGGACATCCTCGAGCTGCTCGCGTCCGAGCCGGGCGAGCTCACGCAGAACCAGGTCGCCGCGCGCCTGGGGCGCACCGCGAGCGAGATCTTCCGGATGCTCGACGTGCTCGAGCGCCGCGGCTGCGTCGCCCGCTCGCCGCACACGGGCGGTTACGCGCTGACCCTGACGCTTTTCGACCTGGCCCACCGGCAGGCGCCGGTGCATCGGCTGCTGTCGGCGGCGCTGCCCGTGATGCGCGCGCTGGCGCGCGACACCCGGCAGGCCAACCATCTCGCGGTCCAGCGCGACGACCGGCTGCTCGTGCTCGCCCAGGTCGACAGCCCCGAGCCGATGGGCTTCTCGGTGCGCCAGGGCGCGCACTTCGCGTTCCGCGCGGATCGCGTCTCGCCGTTGGTGCTGACCGCATTCGCCGAGCCGTCGCGGCGCGCCGCGATGATGGCGCAGATGCTGGCCGGCGAGACCCGGCCCGCGGCCCGGGCCGCGCTCGCGCGGCGCCTCGAGTCGATCCGCCGCCGCGGCTACGAGCAGCGCCGCAGCGACACCACCCCCGGCATCACCGACCTGTGCTTTCCGATCCTGGACCGCCCGGGCTGGGCGGTGGCGACGCTCGCGCAGCCCTACCTCGCGCAGCGCGACGTCACGATGACGATCGCGCAGGCGCGCGAGCGCCAGGCGCTGGCCGCGGCCGAGATCTCGCGCGAGCTCGGCGCGCGTGCGCCGCTCAGTCCGGGCGGTACTGCTTCCAGAACACGTCCTTGAGCGCGATCCGGCCGTCGCGGACCGTGACCAGCTCCACGCCGCGCAACGAGAACGCCGCCCCGCCGCGGTGCTGTCCTTCGACCCGATAGGTCATCACGATCCGGTCCGCGCCGAACGCGCGGATCGCCACGTCCTCGAATCGCAGGTGCTCGAACAGCGCGTCGTTGTCGGCGATCCCGCGCAGGAAGCCGTCGACGCCGGTGCGCACGCGGCCGTGCGGCGCATCGGGACCGAAGGCGAAGTGCCACTGCGCATCGTCGGTGATCGCCTCGGCGAGCCGCGAGCGGTCGCGGCCGAAGTACGCCTTGCCGAAGCGCTGCATCACGCCGATTGCGGTTGCGTCGTCCATGGCGGCCTCGCACCTGGTGGGATCGCCACCATTGTCGCACCGGAACCTCCCGGCGCGGACACCCGGATCCGGCGTCGGCACGGGCTCACGCCGCGCCCTCGAACCCGTTCTGCCGCCACGCCTCGTAGACCACCACGGCCACCGCGTTCGACAGGTTCAGGCTGCGGTTGTCGGGCCGCATCGGCAGGCGCAGCAGCCGCTGCGGCGCGAAGCCGTCCCGCAGCCGGTCGTCGAGCCCGCTCGTTTCGGATCCGAACACGAACCAGTCGCCCGGCCTGAACCCGACGTCGCTCGGGCGCCGCGTGCCGCGGGTGCTCAGGGCGAACATCCGGTCGCGATCGGGCTGCTGCGTCTGCACGAACGTCGCCCAGTCCCGGTGCACGCGCAGCGTCGCGAACTCGCGGTAGTCGAGCCCGGCGCGGCGCATCTTCGCGTGGTCGATCGGAAACCCCAGCGGCTCGATCAGGTGCAGCACGGCCCCCGTGTTGGCGCACAGCCGGATCACGTTGCCCGTGTTGGGAGGGATCTCGGGGTGCACGAGCACGACGTTGAACATGGCGGGCGAAGTCTACGCGGTGCGCGCCACCACGAGGTTCAGCACGCTGGCGGCGCCGGCTTCCTTCAGCGTGCGCGCGGCCTCGGCCAGCGTGTGGCCGCTGGTCATCACGTCGTCGATCACGGCCACGCGCAGTCCCCGCAGCGACACGGTGCAGGCGAAGCATCCCGCCAGGTTGCGGCTGCGCTCGGCCAGCGGCAGCCCGGCCTGCGCGGGCGTGTCGCGCACGCGCCGCAGCGCACGGGGCTGCAGCACCACCTGCCGGCGATGGTGCTGCGCCAGCGCGCCGCGCCAGGCGCGGCCCATTTCCAGGGCCTGGTTGAAGCCGCGGTGCGCCAGTCGCCGGGGGGCCAGCGGCACCGGCACCACGATGTCGAGCGGCGGGCTGCCGTGCCCGAGCCAGCACGCGGCCAGCAGCTCGCCCAGCGGGCGCGCCAGCCCGATCCGGCGCCCGAACTTCATCGCGGTCACGAGCCGGTCGAGCGGCGCCGCGTAGTCGGCGGCGACCAGCGTCGCGTCGAACGCCGGCGGGCGCCGCCGGCAGTTTGCGCAGGCGGGCTGCGCCGCGTCGGCCAGCCCGCATCGCGGGCAGCGCCGGGCGCGCGCGCCCGGCAGGTCGAGCAGGCAGCCGACGCAGACCCCCGGGAACGCGCCGGGCGCCAGCATCAGCCCGCACAGCGCGCAGCGCCGGGGCGCGACGTGGTCGAGCCAGGTGGACAGCGTCTGCGCGAACCGGGGCATCGGCGTCAGCGTAGCGCCCCGCCCGTATACTCGATCGGCCATGCTCAGGCCTCCCGACCTAGACCGTTCGGCCGTCCGGCGCCAGTTCGACCGGCGGGTCGACCGGCTGGCCCAGGCCGACTTCCTGCTGCGCGAAGTCGAGCGGCGGATGTTCGAGCGGCTCGACCTCGTACGCCTGCAGCCCGCACGGGTCCTCGACGTCGGATGCGGGCTCGGCGACGGCGTGCGGCGGTTGCGGGCGGTCCGCTCCGGCGGCGGTCGATCCCGGTCCGC
>CAYGZN010000216.1:0-5846 GCA_964354355.1 uncultured Burkholderiaceae bacterium
CGCCGATGAACGCCGTGCTCGCGGTGAACCCGGAGGACCTGACCGCCACGGTGCAGGCCGGCGTCACGCGCAAGCAGCTGAACGACGCGATCCGGGACAGCGGCCTGTTCTTTCCCATCGACCCTGGCGCCGACGCCACGATCGGCGGCATGGCCGCGACGCGCGCGTCGGGCACCAACGCCGTGCGCTACGGCACGATGCGCGAGAACGTGCTCGGCCTGACGGTGGTCACCGCCGAGGGCAAGGTGATCCGCACGGCCAGCCGGGCCAAGAAGTCCGCCGCCGGCTACGACCTCACCCGGCTGTTCGTCGGCTCCGAGGGAACGCTGGGCGTGATCACCGAGGTCACGGTGCGGCTGTACCCGGTGCCCGAGGCCATGTCCGCCGCGGTGTGCAGCTTCCCGAGCCTGCGCGCGGCGGTCGACACGGTGATCCAGACGATCCAGCTGGGCGTGCCGGTGGCCCGCAGCGAGTACCTGGACGACGTCACGATCCGCGCGATCAACGCCTACAGCCAGACCGCGCTGCGCGAGGCGCACACGCTGTTCTTCGAGTTCCACGGCTCCGAGGGCAGCGTGCAGGAGCAGGCGCAGATCGTGCAGGAGGTCGCGCGCAGCCACGGCGGGCAGGACTTCGAGTGGGCCTCGCGCCCCGAGGACCGCACGCGGATGTGGAACGCGCGGCACAACGCCTACTTCGCCGCGCTGCAGGTGCGCCCCGGCTGCCGCGCGATCTCGACCGACACCTGCGTGCCGATCTCGCGGCTGGCCGAGTCGATCACCGGCGCGCGTGCGATCCTGGACACCGCGAAATTCCCGACCGCGATCCTGGGCCACGTCGGCGACGGCAACTTCCACGCAGTGCTGCTGATCGACCCCGACGACGCACAGGAGGTGGCCGAGGCGGAGCGGCTGAACGACGAGATCGTGCGGCTGGCCATCTCGATGGACGGCACCTGCACCGGCGAGCACGGCATCGGCCTGCACAAGATGGGGTTCCTCGTCGAGGAGGCGGGCGAGGACGCGATCGAGCTGATGCGCCGGATCAAGCGCGTGTTCGATCCGGGCAACCTGCTGAATCCGGGCAAGATCTTTCGCCTGTAGGCGCGGCACACCGGTGGCGCACGCGCTTCCCACCGCGCCGCCTGCAGCGGGCTGGCACGCACGGCTTGCGCTGCGGTTCGAGCGCCGCGGCGCCGGCACGCGGCTGGTGTCCAACCGCCACCACGGGCCGCTGCGCCTGATCCGTGCGCTGGCGGGCGAGGACGGCAGCTGCCACGCGGTGCTCGTGCACCCGCCGGGCGGGCTGGTCGGGGGCGACACGCTGGACATCGACGTCGGGCTCGGCGAGGCCGCCCGCGTGCTGTGCACGACGCCGGGCGCGCAGAAGTGGTATCGCAGCTCGGGCGCCACGTCGCGCTCGGCGACCCGGTTGCAGGTCGGGCCGGGCGCGACGCTCGAGTGGCTGCCGCAGCCCGCGATCGTCTACGACGCCGCGCGGGCCGAGCAGCACGTGTCGTTCGAGCTGGACGAATCCGCGCGGCTGATCGGCTGGGAATGCCTGGTGCTCGGGCGCGCGGCGATGGGGGAACGATTCTTGCATGGCCATCTGCGCCAGCACCTGTCGGTTCGCGTCGGCGGGCAGCTGGTGTGGGCGGAGCGGATGGCGGCGGCGGCCGGCGAGCGTCTGTTCGCGTCGCCGCTGGGCTGGGGCGGGCGCACCGTGGCGGCGACGGTGTGGGCGGCGGGCCCGGCGCCCGAGTCGCTGCTCGCACAGTGGCGCGATGCGCTCGCCGTGTTCGAGGCGGCGCCCGGGGGGCTGGCTGCCGGGGCGACGCGGCCGGCACCCGGCCTGCTGGTGGCGCGCGTGCTGGCCGACGACGCCGAGGCGGCGATGAACGCGGTGCAGGCGCTGTGGCGACTGGCGCGGCCCGCGCTCGCGGGCAGCGCGGCGCCGCCGCCGCGGATCTGGGCGACCTGACACGGCAACGGACGAGACGATGGACCTGACACCGAGAGAGAAGGACAAGCTGCTGATCTTCACCGCGGGCCTGCTGGCCGAGCGACGGCGCGCGCGCGGCCTGCGGCTGAACTACCCCGAGGCGATCGCCTACGTCACCGCCGCGGTGCTCGAAGGCGCCCGTGACGGGCGCAGCGTGGCCGACCTGATGCACTACGGGACCACGCTGCTCACCCGCGAGGACGTGATGGACGGCGTGGCCGAGATGATCCCCGAGATCCAGGTCGAGGCGACCTTTCCCGATGGCACCAAACTGGTGACCGTCCACAACCCGATTCCCTGAGCGAGGCCCGTCCCGGTGTGATCGGGGGCGTCCGGCACCGCATTGGTGCGCTGCAGCGGCGCTCGGCCGATGGCACGGTTGTTGCGACATGGGGGCGAGACGCGAGCGGCACGGCCGGTGTCGCGCGTCGGCGATCACGATCCCCATCCGAATCCAGACTGAGAGGACACCCATGACCCAACGCCGTGGTTTCATCAAGGCCGCTGCCGGCACCGCGCTGACGCTGCCGGGACTGACCGCATCCAACCTGCTGTTCGCCCAGGACAAGACGCCGATCAAGGTCGGCGTGCTGCACTCGCTGTCGGGCACGATGGCGATCTCCGAGACCGCACTGAAGAACACCGTGCTGATGACGATCGAGGAGATCAACGGCAAGGGCGGCGTGATGGGCCGCAAGCTCGAGGCCGTCGTGGTCGACCCGGCGTCGAACTGGCCACTGTTCGCCGAGAAGGCGCGCCAGCTGATCACGCAGGACAAGGTCGCGGCGACCTTCGGCTGCTGGACCTCGGTGTCGCGCAAGTCGGTGCTGCCGGTCTTCGAGGAGCTCAACGGGCTGCTGTTCTACCCGGTGCAGTACGAAGGCGAGGAACTGTCCAAGAATGTCTTCTACACGGGCGCGGCGCCGAACCAGCAGGCGATCCCGGCCGTCGAGTACCTGATGAGCAAGCAGGGCGGCGCGGCCAAGCGCTGGGTGCTGCTGGGCACCGACTACGTGTACCCGCGCACGACCAACAAGATCCTGCGCGCGTTCCTGAAGTCCAAGGGCGTCGACGAGAAGGACATCGACGAGTCGTACACGCCGTTCGGACACGCCGACTACCAGACGATCGTCGCCAACGTGAAGAAGTTCTCCACCGGCGGCAAGACGGCCGTCGTCTCGACGATCAACGGCGACTCCAACGTGCCGTTCTACAAGGAACTGGGCAACGTGGGGCTGAAGGCGACCGACGTGCCGGTGGTGGCGTTCTCGGTCGGCGAGGAAGAGCTGCGCGGCGTGGACACCAAGCCGCTGGTCGGGCACCTGGCGGCGTGGAACTACTTCATGTCGGTCAAGAACCCCGAGAACGAGAAGTTCATCAAGATGTACAAGGAGTGGGCCGCGAAGAACAAGGTGCCCAACGCGTCCACGGTCGTCACCAACGACCCGATGGAGGCCACCTACGTCGGCATCCACATGTGGAAGCAGGCCGTCGAGAAGGCCAAGTCGATCGACGTCGACGCGGTGCGCCCGGCCGTCGAGGGGCAGACCTTCAAGGCGCCGTGCGGCTTCACGCTGACGATGGACAAGACCAACCACCATCTGCACAAGCCGGTGATGATCGGCGAGATCCAGGCCAACGGCCAGTTCTCGGTCGTCTACAAGACGAAGGAGCCGATCCGCGCGCAGCCCTGGTCGCCGTTCATTCCCGGCAACGAAGGCAAGCAGAAGGCCTGACGTTCTCTTCTGGGGCTAGGCAGTGATTCGGGGGCGGGTTCGCCCGTCCCCCGCTTTTTGCTGCCCGTGCCCGACGCGTCCCCCGAGAATGAGAGCCCCCTGGATGTCGCCGCTGCGAAGCGTGTGCCTCGCCCTGCTGGTCCTGCTGATGTCCGCGGCGCTGCCCGCCGGCGCGGTCGACGCCCCGACGCTGAAGCTGCTGGCTTCGGACGACTTCGACGACAAGGCACGGGCGATCGAGTCGATCGTCGCGCAGCCCTCGCCCACGACGCTGTCGGTGCTCGAGGCGCTGATCGACGGCAACCTGCTGGTCGATGGACAGGGTCGCGGATGGATCCGCGCCGACGGCGCCACGCGCGATGCGACGACCGGGCAGGCGGCCCCGCTGCCGTCACCCGAGCCCGACGCGGTGACGATCAACAACCGGCTGCGCGGCCAGATCGCCGCTGCGATGGCGGCGCTGCGGCTGCGTGCGCCGCAGCGCGACGTTCGCCTGCAGGCGGTGCGCGACCTGCAGGAAAGCGCCGACGAGGCGCTGCTGCCGGCGCTGCAGGAGGCGGCCGCGCGCGAGCGCGATCCGGACGTCGCGGCCCTGCTGGCGACCGTGATGGCCGGCGTGCAGATCCGTTCCGACGACCCGAAGGTCCGCCTGAAGGCGGCGACCGACCTCGGCGCCAGCGACAAGCCGGCCACCCGCACGCTGCTGACCGAGCTGCTGGCGCGAAAGCCCGACGGCAGCTATGCCGAGAACGACGACGCGGTGCGCGCCGCCGCGCGCGCGTCGCTGTCCAGCGTGGAGCGACGGCTCGCACAGGGCGAGTGGCTGGCGCGGATCTTCACCGGACTGTCGCTGGGCAGCATCCTGATGCTGGTCGCGATCGGGCTGGCGATCACCTACGGGCTGCTCGGCGTGATCAACATGGCGCACGGCGAGATGCTGATGATCGGCGCCTACGCGACGTACGCCACGCAGAGCGTGTTCCGTGCGACGCTGCCCGGCGCCTTCGCCTGGTACCCGATCGCCGCGCTGCCGGTCGCCTTCGTGACGGCCGCGCTGGTCGGCATCCTGGTCGAGCGCACCGTGATCCGCTGGCTGTACGGCCGCCCGCTGGAGACGCTGCTGGCGACCTGGGGCGTCAGCCTGATCCTGATCCAGGCGGTGCGCCAGCTGTTCGGCCCGCAGAACGTCGAGATCGAGAACCCGCCCTGGCTGTCGGGCGGCGTCACCGTGGCCAACGCCGTGCTGCCGTACAACCGGATCGCGATCATCGCGTTCTCGCTGCTGGTGCTGGCCGCCGTGGGCCTGCTGCTGTACCGCACGCGGCTCGGGCTGTACGTCAGGGGCGTCACGCAGAACCGCCCGATGGCCTCGGCCATCGGCGTGCCGACCGACCGGGTCGACATGATGGCCTTCGGCCTGGGTTCCGGAATCGCCGGGCTGGCCGGGGTGGCGCTGTCCCAGGTCGGCAACGTCGGGCCCGAGCTCGGGCAGTCGTACATCATCGACTCGTTCATCGTCGTGGTGCTGGGCGGCGTGGGCCAGCTGATGGGCACCGTCGTCGCCGGCTTTGGTCTGGGCGTGCTCAACAAGCTGCTCGAGCCGTGGCTGGGCGCGGTGATCGCCAAGATCCTGATCCTGGCGCTGATCATCGCCTTCATCCAGAAGCGCCCCAGCGGCCTGTTCGCCCTGAAGGGGCGCACGGTGGAGAACTGATTTGCTGACCGCGCCGCGCCGCCGAGTGCTGAGCCCGCTGCAGTGGACGCTGCTGGCTGCGGCGTTCGTCGCGGTCGGCATCGTGCTGCCGCTGCTGCACGCGCTGCTGCCGGCCGATGCGCCGCTGCGCCCGTCGAGCTACGTCGTGACGCTGCTGGGCAAGTTCATGTGCTACGCGATGGTCGCCATCGCGATGGACCTGATCTGGGGCTACACCGGCATCCTGAGCCTGGGCCAGTCGCTGTTCTTCGCGCTGGGCGGCTACGCGTTCGGGATGTACCTGATGCGCGGGATCGGCCGGGAGGGCCAGTACCAGAGCGATCTGCCCGACTTCATGGTGTTCCTCGACTGGAAGGCGTTTCCCTGGCAGTGGTGGAACACCGACAGCTTCCTGT
>CAYGZN010000217.1:0-5817 GCA_964354355.1 uncultured Burkholderiaceae bacterium
CGATCGCCAACGCGATCATCGCGCCGCCGCACGACAGCGACGCGTGCACGATCTCGATCGGCGAACCTTTCAGCAGCAGCGCCGGGCTGTAGACGAACGCGAACGGGATCACGAAGCCGGAGATCGCCAGCCGCATCGCAATCATCCCGGTTCGGTTCAGATCGGCGCCGGCGATACTGGCGGCCGCATAGGCGGCCAACGCCACCGGTGGAGTCACGTTGGCCAGAATCCCGAAGTAGAACGCGAACATGTGGCTGGCAAGCTCGTTCGCGCCCATCCGCACCAGCGCCGGCACGATCAGCACCGCCACCGTCAGGTACACCGCTGGCGTGGGCAGGCCCATGCCGAGCACCAGCGAGATGATCGCGGTCAGCACGAGCGCTACCGCCAATTGGCCGTTCGCTGCGTAGACAACGAAGTCGGCCAGCAGGTTGCCGGCCCCCGAGACCCACAGCGTGCCCATCAGGATGCCTGCCGTGGTGACCGCGGCGCCGACGGCAACGTTGTTGGCAATCGCGTCGACCGCCGACTCCAGGTAGCCGACCATCGCGATCCGTGTCGAGCGGTGCAGCAGCGACACCAGGAACAGCGACACCAGGCCGATGAATGCCGACATCTGCGGCGACGCGCCGATGAACATCGGCACGATCAGCGCCGCCAGCGCCAGCAGCAGGTGTCCGCCCGAGCGCATCGCCTCGATGACCGTGGGCAGCCGCTCGCCGGTGGCCTGGATACCCTCTTTGCGGATGTACAACTCCACCTGCAGGTGCAGTGCCACAAAGAAGTAGATCGCCGGGATCACCGCAGCGACCACGATCGTCCAGTAGCCGACGCCGAGCAGGCCGGCCATCAGGAAGGCCGCCGAGCCCATCACCGGCGGCATGATCTGGGCCCCCGACGACGACACCGCCTCGATTGCACCGGCGGTCGGCGGCGAGAAGCCCGAGCGCATCATCAGCGGGATGGTGACGTTGCCGATGCCCACCACGTTGCCGACCACACTGCCTGAGGTCGTGCCCTGCAGCGCGCTGGACAGTATCGACACGTGCGCCGGACCGCCGGCGCGCCTGCCGAGCAGCGCGAGCGAGAGCTTCTCGAAGAAGTCGACGCCGTTGGTGCGCACCAGCATGGCGCCGAAGATCAGGAAGATCATCAGGTAGCTGGCGGCCACCGCAGTGGTCGGGCCGAACATGCCCTGGTCCTGCATGAACAGGACCTCGACGAAGGTCTGCCAGCGCACGTTGGGCGCTGCGAACATGCCGGGGAAGTGCTTGCCGAACAGCGCCTGCAGCCCGAACACCGCACAGATCAGCAGCATCGCCCAACCCAGGTGCCGGCGCGTGACCTCCAGCGTGGCCAGGAGGAACACGATGCCGTAGGCCAGGTCCTCGGGCAGCGGATAGCCGTTGCGCCGCGAGAACTCCTCGTAGTCCGACAGCACGTAGACCATGCCTGCGGTCAGCACCGCGATGACGATCACGTCCGGCACCAGGCTGGCGATGCTGCGCCGATCCCATCGTGTACCGCCGGCCGAGCGCACCAGCAGGCCGATCGACACGATCGCCCAGACGAAGACCAGCCGCTGCAGGTACGAGGTGATCGAGCCGGCGACCGCACCGTAGAGCATCATCACTGCCAGGAACATCGACAGGAACACGATCGCAGCCGCGACGATCCGCTGCACCGGCGTCCCGCCGCGGATCACCGCGCGCACGGTGGGGACGACGTCGTCGTCGAGGACCACCGGGACGGTCGACGGCGGAGGCTTTCCACCCGCGGGGATCGGCGCGCCGGATGCTGCCATCGTCAGGCTCATTTCCTTCGGCGACGGTGGCGACGATGCGCTGGGGCGATCCCGTGGCGGTGTCTGCAGGCGCGGCCTACGGCGTGTCGGCGCCGGCGGCGATCGTCTTGACGGGGATGCCGAGCTCTTCGTAGCACTTCCGGGCGCCCGGGTGCAGCGGGATGAAGACCGTCTGCGCCGCGCGGCCCGTGAGCTTCTCGGCGCCGCGCCAGCTCGGCACCATGTCGCCCCAGATCTTCGCGGTCTGCGGCGAATACAGCTGCTTGCAGATCAGGTAGACGGTGCGCTCGGGCACGTCCTTGTTGACGATGTAGCCGAGCGACAGCTGCACGCCCGAGACCTGCTGCTTCTGCCATTCGTAGGTGCCCGGCGGCATCGTGTCGCGCGAGAAGGTCGGGTAGGCCTCCATCAGCGCCTTGGCGACCGGCTCACTCATGTCGACGATTCGTGCCGCGTTGGTCGCCGCGAACTGCGTGATGATCGGCGACGGGTGGTCGCCGGTCACGAACACCGCGTCGAGCTGGCCGTCGCCCAGCATGTCCATTTGCTGGTTCCAGTCGCCGGTGTGCACCACGCCACCATTGCGCTTGATCTGCTCGTACGAGAGCCCGACGCCCTTGAGCGCGACATTGACCATCGTCGAGGTCAGGCTGTCCGGCGTGCCGACGCCGATCTTCTTGTCCTTCAGATCCTCCCAGCTGCGGATCGACGAGTTCGCCTTGACGACCATGGTCGGGCTGACCGACGGCTTGGACAGGAAGCCCAGGTACGAGCCGATGTAGCGCATGTTGCGCATCTTGGGCCGGCGCGCCGAGCCGCGCTCGGCATTCCACGCGTCGACGACGCTCTCGCCCACGCCGTGGCCGATCTGTGCCTCGCCGCTGTCGATGCGCGGCGGCACCGCGGTGGCGGTGCCCGGAAGTCGCCGTACCTGCGGTGTCTTGTCGGGGAAAGCGCGCTTGATCGCCTCCTCCATCACGATGAACGCCAGGTCGCTGGTGCTGCCGGCCGAACCGCGCCCCATCAGCGTGATCGCCTCCGGCGCGTCCTGCGCGTGCGCCGGGCCCAATGCCATCGCTGCGATGGCGAGCAACGAAACGAATCCCCTGCGGGCGAGCCGGGTGGCGGTCATCTTGTCTCCTCTGGAACGTTCGTTGTCATGCAACGGTGTCGAGCGCCCACAGGGCGCCGGTTGCGTGCAGGTCCTTCTGGGCCCCGGCGTCGAAGCCGAGGGCAGCGAGCAGTGCCGCCGAACGCTGGCCGGGCCCCGGGCCGAGGTGCCGCACGCTGCCTGGCATCGACTCGATCTTCGGCAGCGGGGCCGGCATCGGCATCGACCGGCCGGCGTCGTCGGTGACCCACACGATGTCGTTGCGCGCCGCGATGTGCGCATCGGCGAGCAGGTCGGTCGCATCGAAGATCGGCCCGACGACGACGTCGTTCGCCAGCACCTGCCGCATCGCCTCGTCGGCGTCGTGGCGGCCCATCCACTGCGCGATCGCGTCGTCCAGCGCATCCATGTTGTCCCGGCGCGCCTGCGGCGTGGTGAAGCGCGGATCGCCGCGCAGCGCTTCGCCCCCGACCATCATCATCAATCGGTCAGCGACCGACGGCGTGGCCGCCGACACCGTCAGCAGCTTGCCGTCGCGGGTGCGAAAGATGTTGCCCACATTCCAGTTCATCGGAAAGCGGTTGCCGTTGCGCGGCTCGGCATGGCCCTGAACCGAGGCGACGACCACCTGCCACTCGTTCATCCGCTGCAGCGTCTCGTGCAGACCCAGCTCGATGCCGGCGGGCCGCTGATCGGTCAGCCGGGCGCGGCGCAGCTCGACGAGCGCGAGCACGGCAGCCATGACCCCGCTGGTTCCGTCGGCCAGCGGGAACTCCGCCTGCATCGGCGCGCCGTCTGGTTGCCCGGTGAGGGCGACCACGCCGGTGGCGCAGCCGGCGAGTGCCGGATCGGTGCTCGCGGGCCAGAGTGCGGGCCGGTCCTGGCCCGGCGCGAGGATGCGCGTGACCTGGCCGCGCACCTGCAGACGTTCGGCGATCTCGCGGGCGCAGCGCCCGAGCGGCGTGTCGTCGACGAAGACGATGTCGGCCTGCCGCACCGCGGCTTCGAGCACCGGCAGGGCAGACGGCCGGGTGTGATCAAGGGCCAGCGAGCGCTTGTTGCGGCCGATGATCGGCCACCAGACCTCGCGGACTGCCGCGCCGCCGAGCCGGCGGATCGCGGACCCGCCGGGCGGCTCCACCACCACCACGTCGGCACCGAAGTCGCCCAGCAGCGCACAGGCGAATGAAGCGGCCGGCAGGTCGGCCGCCTCCAGCACGCTGATCCGCAGGCGGGAGCTCGGCGCCGCCTCGTCTCGCTCCATCGTGTCTTCTCCCGGCGGTGCCGCGGAAACACCTTGCCTGCAATCATGCACGATGCCCTCCCGGCTGTCGACGCCGCAGCAGATCGCCTTCGGGCGCGTCACCACGCGGCCGGTGCAGGGGATCGACGCGAACCTGCGGCTGAACCGGGCGCTGTCCCGCCATCAGCGGACCCGTGCGGCGCATCGCTTCGGCGCGTCGGCCTACGACGCGCGTTTCCTCGCTGCGGCACCGAAGATCAGGACGCGGCTCGTCACCGAAGACGGCAGGTTGCGTGCGGCAGCGCCGGCGCTGACCCGGCTGCTTGCCGAGGCCCTGACCTCGGGCTGAACGCGGCGGCTGGAGTCGATCAGGACGACTTCGCCAACCGTACGCGGACCGCCTCCTCCTGGTCGGCCAGCTCGAGCTGGCCCTCGATGGCCGCCAGCGCGCCTTCGATCTCGGGCAGCAGCACGTTCTCCAGCGCACGGGCGCGCCGCTCGGTGCGACGGTACTCGACGGCCAGGCGCTCGAGGTTGCCGCTGCAGGCCGCCAGGCGCGCCAGCGGTGCCAGCGTCGCGACGAACGTCGCGCGGCAGGCGCGTGCCTCGGGCGAGGCGTCGATCGCCCCGTCGGGCTCACCGCTGGCCTGCGGCGCCCAGGCCACGGCGAGCAGCGGCACGCCCAGGAACAGCGATCGCGCGGGCTGCGCGGCCGCCGGCGCCAGCGCGGTGGGCGGGTAGACCTGCAGCCCTTCCAGCCCGTGTCGCTGCAGCGCCTGACGCAGCGCCGACTGCGCGGTGCGCAGCGCCAGCGCCAGCTGCGCCCGCAGCGCCTCGTGCTCGGCGAGCGTGCGCAGCATCTCGGCTGCAAGCAGCATGCGCTTCTCGTCCAGGAACTGGTAGCCCTGGCGCATCAGCGCGCGCTCGTCGGCCAGCGCAAGCGCCGCGCTCTTCGTGGCGGGGGTCTCAGCCATTGCGCCCGGTTTCGCCGCGCAGCGGCCCTTCGCGGCTCGCCAACGCATCCTCGTCCGCCGCTGCATCGTCACCGGCTGTCGGCTCGACGTCGAGCCGCGCTTCGTCCACCGCCAGATGGACGGCGATCTGCGCGTCGCTCAGCCGGGTCAGCTCGGCGTGCGGCAGCTGGCCCAGCAGCCGCCAGGCGATCGCCATGCTCGCGTCGAGGCTGCGTGCGGACTGCTGCGCGACGAGTTCGCGCTCGAACCGGTCGGCGAAGGCGAGGTAGCGCCGGTCGATGTCGGTGAGCCCTTCCTGCCCGACCACGCTGGCCAGCACCCGCACGCGCGTCGCCTTGGCGTATGAGGCGAACAGCTGGTGGGCCAGCGACGGGTGGTCAGCGTGCGTGAAGCCCTCGCCGGTGCCCTGGTCGAACAGGCGCGACAGGCTGGGCAGCACGTTGATCGGCGGGTACACGCCCTTGTGGTCCAGCGCGCGGTCCAGAACGATCTGGCCCTCGGTGATGTAACCGGTCAGGTCCGGGATCGGGTGGCTGATGTCGTCGGCCGGCATCGTCAGGATCGGCAGCTGCGTGACGGTTCCGGCCACGCCGCGCGCCGAGCCCGCGCGTTCGTAGATCGTGGCCAGGTCGGAATACATGTAGCCCGGGTAGCCCTTGCGACCCGGGATCTCGCCGTGGCTGGC
>CAYGZN010000218.1:0-5750 GCA_964354355.1 uncultured Burkholderiaceae bacterium
CCATCGTATTGCGGCACGTTGGACACCGGTTGAGCGTCGCCGGCGACGTCGAAGCGCTGCCGCAACTTCCGCCGCGCATCAGCATCGCGCGTGCGCTGATCGAGTCGGCGCTCGAGCAGATGCGCTGAGCCGGTCGGAACTCGTCATCGCGTGCAAGCCGCGTCGTGCAGCCACCATCGCCCAGAGAGGCTCGATTGACCGAACCGGACTATGTCGCCCCCACCACCGTCGCGGCGGCGGTCGCGGCGCTTCACGCCGCGCGCGGCAGCGTGCAGGTGCTCGCCGGCGGCACCGACCTGCTGGTGCAACTGCGCTCGGGCCGCACGCGGTGCGACCTGATCGTCGACGTCAAGCGGATTCCCGACTTCATCGGCGTGCGCAGCGACGCCGGCGGCTTCCTGATCGGCGCGGCGACGCCGTGCGCGATGCTCGGCGAGCACGCGGCGCTGGCCGCGGCCTGGCCCGGCGTCGTCGAGGCCGCGACGCTGATCGGCTCGACGCAGGTGCAGGGTCGCGCCAGCCTGGGTGGCAACCTGTGCAACGCGTCGCCGGCTGCCGACGCCGTGCCGGCGCTGGTCGCCGCGGGCGCCACCTGCGTGATCGAGGGACCGGCGGGTCGGCGCGAGGCCCCGGTCGAAAGCCTGCAGGCCGGCCCGGGCCGCAACACGCTGGCGCGCGGCGAGGTGGTCGTGGCAATCCGTCTGCCCGCACGCCCGCCGCGCTCGGGCGATGCGTACCTGCGCCTGATCCCGCGCACCGAGATGGACATCGCGGTGGTCGGCGCAGGGGTTTGCCTGAGCGTGGACCCGCAGGGCGTGGTGACGCAGGCGTGCGTCGCGCTGGGCGCCGTGGCCCCGACCACGCTGCGGGTCGACGCCGCCGGCGCGGCGCTGGTCGGCTCCCGGCTCGACGAAGCCGCGCTCGGGCGACTGGCCGCCGCGGCGAGCGCCGCGTGCCGCCCGATCGACGACAAGCGCGGCACGGTGGTCTATCGAACCAAGGTCGCGGGCGTGCTGGCGCGCCGTGCGGCGCTGATCGCCCACGCGAGGGCCCTGGCATGAGCAAACTGCGGATCTCGGCCTCGATCAACGGCGAGCCGGTGGAATTCCTGGGTGGCACCCGGCAGAGCCTGCTCGATGCGCTGCGCGACGAGCTGAACCTGACCGGCAGCAAGGAGGGCTGCGGCACCGGTGACTGCGGCGCGTGCTCGATCGTGGTCGACGGCAGGCTGGTCTGCGCCTGCCTGATGCTGGCGCCCGAAGCGCAGGACCGGCGCATCGAGACGATCGAGGGGATGGCCGAGGGCGGGGTAATGCACCCGCTGCAGCAGAAGTTCCTCGAACATGCAGCGCTGCAGTGCGGGTTCTGCACGCCGGGGCTGCTGGTCGCGGCCAAGGCGCTGCTCGAGCGCAACCCCGACCCGACCGAGACCGAGGTCCGCTACGGGCTGGCCGGCAACCTGTGCCGGTGCACCGGCTACGACAAGGTCGTGCGCGCCGTGATCGACGCCGCGGCCCAGATGCGCGAGGCGGCCCCGATGCGCGAGGCGGCACGATGAACGACCCCGGCGCGATCAAGACCACCGCCACGGGCAACGACACGCGCGCGGACGCACCGCTGAAGGTCGTCGGCCAGCGCCCGATCCGCCCGGACGGCGCCGACAAGGTCACGGGGCGCGCCAACTTCGGCGCCGACCTGTACCTGCCCGGCATGCTGACCGGCAGGATCAAGCGCAGCCCGCACGCGCACGCGCGCATTCTCGGCATCGACACCCGGGCGGCCCGCGCGCTGCCGGGCGTGAAGGCGATCGTGACCGCGGCGGATTTCGCGGCCGTCGGATCGGAGGCGCTCGAGCAGGGCGAAGCCGCCGCGACGCTGTCACACGTCTCCTGGAACTGCCTGGCCCGCGGCAAGGTCCTGTACGTCGGCCACGCGGTCGCGGCGGTGGCGGCCACCTCGCCCGAGATCGCCGACGAAGCCGTGCGCCTGATCGAGGTCCGCTACCAGGTGCTGCCCCACGTGATCGACGTCGAGGCGGCGATGGCCCCGGACGCGCCGCTGCTGCACGACGACCTGTTCACCGCCGGCGTGACGCCCCGGCCCGCTGCGCCGTCGAACATCGCCGCGAAGACCGTGATCGGTCGTGGCGATCCGGTCAAGGGCTTCGCCGCGGCCGACCTCGTCCTGGAACGGCGCTACGTGACCGCCGCGGTCCACCAGGGCTACATCGAGCCGCACGCGTGCGTCGCCTCCGCCGGCGCCGACGGCCAGCACCAGATCTGGTGCTCGAGCCAGGGCCACTTCGCGGTGCGCGCGATGTGCGCCAAGATCCTGGGCCTGCGCCTGCACGACATCCGCGTGACGCCGGCCGAGATCGGCGGCGGCTTCGGCGGCAAGACGACGGTCTACCTCGAACCGGTCGCGCTCGCGCTGTCGCGCCAGTGCGGGCGACCGGTGCGGATCGTGATGTCCCGCGACGAGGTGTTCCAGGCGAGCGGTCCCACGTCGGCCAGCGTCATCGACCTGCGCCTGGGCGCCACGAAGGACGGGCGCCTCACCGCGGCCGAGCTGACGCTGAAGTACCAGGCCGGCGCGTTTCCGGGCTCGTCGGTCGGGGCGGGCTGCATGACCGCGCTGGCGTGCTACACGGTCGAGAACGTGTCGATCACCGGCTACGACGTGGTCAGCAACCGCGCCAAGGTCGCGGCCTACCGCGCCCCCGGTGCCCCGATGGCAGCCTTCGCGGTCGAGAGCTGCCTGGACGAACTCGCCCAGGCGCTCGGCGTGGACCCGATCGACCTGCGCATCACCAATGCGGTCACGCCCGGCGTCAAAGCCGTCTACGGCGCGACCTTCCGCGAGATCGCCCTCATCGACACGCTGCAGGCGATCCAGGCGCATCCGCACTACCGCGCACCGCTGCGCCCCCACCAGGGGCGCGGCGTGGCCTGCGGATTCTGGTTCAACATCGGCGGCGAGTCCTCGGCCGCGGTGCACGTGGACGCGGACGGCGGCGCGACCGTGGTCTCGAGCAACCCGGACATCGGCGGCTCGCGCGCGTCGATGGCGATGATGGCGGCCGAGACGCTCGGGCTGCCGATCGAGCGCGTGCGCGCGACGATCGCCGACACCACGTCGATCGGCTACAGCGACCTCACCGGCGGCAGCCGCGTGACGTTCGCCACCGGCATGGCGGTCGTGCAGGCCGCGCAGCAGGTCGTCGTCGACCTCAGGCGGCGCGCGGCCCTCACGTGGGACTGCCCGATCGAGCAGGTCGCGTGGCGCGACGGCGCCGCGGTCTGCACCGATCCGGCGAAGGATGCCAAGCCGCTGTCGATCGGGGAACTCGCGGGCCGCGCGGCGCGCACCGGCGGGCCGATCTCGGCCGAAGTGTCGCTCAACGCGCAGGGCGCCGGGCCGGGCTTCGGCGTGCACGTGTGCGACATCGAGGTCGACCCCGAGACCGGGCGCACCACGGTGCTGCGCTACACCGCCGCGCAGGACGTCGGCCGGGCGATCCACCCGTCGTACGTCGAGGGCCAGGTCCAGGGCGGCGTCGCGCAGGGCATCGGCTGGGCACTCAACGAGGCGTACCTGTACGACGCGGCGGGCACGCTGCAGAACCCGGGGTTCCTCGACTACCGGGTGCCGGTCGCGTCGGACCTGCCGATGATCGACACGATCCTGGTCGAGACGGCGCCCAACACGCGCCATCCGTATGGCGCGAAGGGCGTCGGCGAAGTGCCGATCGTCCCGCCGCTGGCCGCGGTCGCGAACGCCGTGAGCCACGCGATCGGCGTGCGGCTGACCGAACTGCCGCTGTCGCCGCCGCGCGTGCTCGCCGCGATCGAAGGTGGCAGCGGGCCTGCCTGATGGCGCACGTCGCCTGCGCGTCGCACGAGATCCGCGCCTTCACCGGCGGCCTCGACGGCTTCGACGTGCCCGCCGCCGACGTGCGCGGCCTGCTCGCGGAACTGGAGCGGCGCTTCCCGGGCCTGGGCGCCCACGTCGAGCAGCGCATGGCGATCGCCATCGACGGCGAGATCCACCAGGATGCGCTCGCCGCACTGCTGGCACCGGACAGCGAAGTGGTGCTGATCCCGCGCATCGCCGGCGGCTGACATGACCGACACCCCGCCCGTGCCGGGCTACGACACCCGTGCCGTGCAAGCCTGGATCGAGCGCAACGTGCCCGGCCTGGCACCGCCGCTTCTGTGGACGCGGCTCGAGGGCGGGCACTCCAACCTGACCTACCTGCTGCAGGACTCGCGCGGCAACAGGGCCGTCATCCGTCGTCCGCCGGTCGGCGAGCTGCTGCCCAAGGCCCACGACATGGCTCGCGAATGGGCGCTGATCCGCGCGCTGGGACCGACCCCGGTGCCGGTCGCGGCGGCGCTCGGTTTCTGCGACGACACCGCGGTGACGGGCGCGCAGTTCTACGTGATGGGCTGGGTCGACGGCCATCCGCTCTATCACGCGGACGACACCCGCCGCTGGGTGCCCGATGCGCACCGGGTGCGCTTCGCCCACGCGTTCATCGACGTGCTGGCCGACCTGCACGCGCTGGACCCGGACGCGGTCGGGCTGGGCGAGCTGGGCAGGAAGGACGGCTACGTCGCCCGCCAGCTGAAGACCTGGTATCGATCCTGGACCGCCTCGGTCGGGCCGGCCGAATACGACGATGCGCGCGCACACGCGCTGCAGCGGTACTTCCTGCAGAACATCCCGGAACAGGGCCCCGCACGGATCGTGCACGGCGACTACGGCGTGCACAACTGCCTGGTCGGTGCGGACTGCACTGTCGCCGCCGTGCTCGACTGGGAGATCTCGACGCTGGGCGACCCGCTCGCCGACCTGGCCTACGCGCTCAACCAATGGCCGGACCCGGGCGATCCGATGCCGGTCAACCCGGACTCGCCGACCTCGGTGCCCGGCTTCCCGGGGCGCAACGAGCTGGCGCAGCGATACGCGCAGCGCACCGGCCGCGACCTGTCCCGGCTCGACTACTACGTCGGCTTCAACCGGTGGAAGACGGCGGCCATCGTGCACGGCGTCTACGCGCGCTACATGGAAGGCAAGAAGAGCACCGACGGCGTCGACCTGGCCGGCCTGCGCGATCGGATCGACGGCTCGCTCACGCTGGCCGCGCAGGCGGTCGCCCGACTGCAGCGCCACGATGGGCCCACGGGCCCGATCTGACACGGACCGACGAAAGGAGTCCGCCATGAGCTTCGACACGCGCCTGTCCCTGTGCGGCCCCCTTCGCAAGCCGCGCCAGATGCTCGCCGATCAGGAGTACGGCGGCCACTCGTCGATCCACGACGACGCGATGGCCGAAAAGCTCGGATTCAGGGCCGGACCGATCGAGGGCCCGACGCACTTCAGCCTGTTCCCGCCGCTGCTCGGGCATCTGTGGGGACGGGCGTGGTTCGAGCGCGGTTGCCTGTCGGCCCACTACCAGAACATGGTGGTCGAAGGCGAGGCCGTGCGCGCCTTCGTCGAGGTTGCGCCGGCGGGGGCCACGACCACGCGTGCCTGGGCCGAAAAGGCCGACGGGACCCCGGTGCTCGAGGCGAGCGCGAGCGTGGGCCCGGCCCACGGCGAGACGCTGCTCGAGACGCGCCTGGCGCAGCTGCGACCACCCGGAACGCTGCTGATCCTCGCGGACCTGCGCGTCGGCATGAAGGGCGCCGAAGACGAGCGGGTCCGGATGGATCCGGACCAGCACATGGGCGCCCTGTATCCGTTCT
>CAYGZN010000219.1:0-3420 GCA_964354355.1 uncultured Burkholderiaceae bacterium
CCTCGAGCACGCCCCGGCAGCCGGAGAAGACGGTCACGGCCGGCACCGCCGCCGCGACCAGCAAGACGACCAGCCAGCCATGGGTGTCCGAGCCTGCCGACCAAAACGTCAGCGTTGCAGCGCCCAGCGCAAGCGTGACCAGAGTTCCGCCCATACCCAGCGCGGCAAGCAGCACGACGCCGCGCAGTCCCATTCGTCGCGGCTCCGTCGCGTGACTCGAGCCGATCATCTCGGCGATCACGAGGGTCAGCGCGCGGCTCAGGCCAAGCTCGAAGATGCTGAAATACCCAAGCAGCGCCCATGCGATCGCCAGCACGCCGAAACCGGCGGTGCCCAATTGATCCAACAGCCTCGGCACGAATACGAGGGACGCGAGTGCCGGTGCGACGAGTGCGACCATGCTCGAGACGGTGTCGACGCTCGCGCGCCTCAGACTCAGCGACACATCGACCACCTCGTCGTAACTCGGGACCCTCGCCGGGGGTGCTCAGCCGGCTGCCGAATCGCGTCCCCGCAGACTGATCCGCACGAATGCGACTGCGCTGATCAGAACCAAGCTACCGAAGGCGCCAAGCAGCCCGAGGCGCAGCGGGTCTCGAGAAGCCGACTTGAGTGCTTCGACCCCATTGCGAACACCGAACTGGGTCTGCATGACCGCGAATCCGTCCAGTGCCCCGTACACCCGGAGCATCACTTCCTTGGCCCATTCCTGTTCGGCTTCGACCACTGAGAACGTGCGTTGTCCGAGTTCGCGCAGGGCGGGCACCAGTTTGTCGACGGTCGGCGTCGCTTTGATGATCTCCTCAGCGCTGGCGAAGTAGGCGGCCATCAGCTGCTTCTGGCGCAATTCCCGGCCAAGCCGTGCGATCGTCTCCTGGCGTTGCGAGACCGCACTCTCCAGGCCGACCACCTGCGCAAGTGGCGACAGGAATCTCTCCCCGCCGTCCACTGGACTGACACTGATGACTTGCCGCGCGTCCATCCGGGCCGTATCGGGATATCGGGCGAGTATCGTCCTCATTTCCTGTGCGCGGCGCGTCTTCAGCGCGATATCAAGCTCGGTCCGCACGATCTCGGCCTGAAGCATCTTCTCGGTGCTGCGCGCCTCGACGTTGCCGGCCACCACCCAGCTCCGGATACGTTCACGCACCATTGCGTTGGCGAAGTAGCCGCTCAGCAGTCCGACCATCTCGACGGCGACCGGTGCACTGCGATCTGTTGCGCTGATGTCCAGCCCCAGCAGAAAGGGGGGCGTGTTGATCTTCAGTTCGCCGAACTCCCGCTGGTCCTTCTTGCTGAGCGGACCGACCGGGGCGGCGGCCTCGTCCCAGAACGTCGGCCGTGTCGCCTTCGCAAGCAGTCGCTCGCCGGCCACGGAACGTTGCTGCCCAATCGCGTCGAGGTAGGCCCCCAGTTCGTCAGGGGATCGATAGGCGGCGGCAACTCGCTTGAATACCGCCAATTCGATGGCATTGCCCTTCTCCAGCTGGGTCCGGTCCTCCTGCGTGAGGGTTCGCTCGATGGTGCTGATATCGTCAACCAGCCTCCGCGGTTCCGGGAACTGAAGCAACGCCTTCGCCTCGTAGCTCGGAAACGCCAGTGCAACGGCAGCGACGACGACTGCAATCCCGACCACAACGACCAGCGCCCCCACTGGGCCAAGGCCAATGCTGCTGCGCAGCGCTCTTTCGGCGGGATCGATCAGATTCGACATCGGTTGCTCAAGTTGGGCGACAGGGGAAGAGCACGCTCAGGCCGGCGGCACGACCCGGTCCGCACGCGGTTCCTGGACCAGGCGCTCGACGATTCGCACCGCCGCGCGCCCGTCCCACAGCTCCGGGCGCCGCCCACGCTTGCCGCCGCCCGCGAGCGACTCGAGCGCGAGCGCCACGATGCGATCCGGGTCGGTGCCCGCCAACTGGTTGGTGCCTTCGTCGACGGTGATCGGGCGCTCGGTGTTGTTGCGAATCGTGATGCACGGCACGCCCAGCGCAGTCGTTTCCTCCTGCAGCCCGCCGCTGTCGGTCAGGACCAGTCGGGCGTCCTTCCACAGGTTGAGGAACTCCATGTAGGACAGCGGCTTGGTGAGCATGATCCGGTCGCCGAGCTGCAGCCCGCACCTGTCGATGTTGCCGCGCGTGCGGGGATGCACGGGGAAGATCAGCGGCAGCTTCTGCGACACGCGCCGCAGCGCCCCGCCCAGCGCCGACAGCATCGCCGGATCGTCGACGTTGGACGGCCGATGCAGCGTGACGACGCCGAACTCCGGGAAGGTCCGCTTCAGGGCCGCGCTCTCCAGCGTCGACGGATCGATCGAATCGAGCCGCTCGCGCTGATGGAGCAGGTTGTCGACCATCACGTGGCCGACGAAGCAGATCCGGTCGGCGGGCTTGCCCTCGCGCAGCAGGTTTCGGGTTCCGGCGGGCTCGGTCACGAAGAACAGATCGCTGATCGAGTCGGTCACGATGCGATTGACCTCCTCGGGCATCGCCATGTCGCCGCTGCGAAGCCCCGCCTCGACGTGCGCGACGGCGATGCCGAGCTTCTTGGCGACGATCGAGCAGGCCAGCGTCGAGTTGACGTCGCCCACGACCACGGTCCAGTCGGGGCGCTCGGCCTGGCAGACGCGCTCGTAGGCGACCATGATCTTGGCGGTCTGCTCGGAGTGGCTGCCACCGCCCGCCTCGAGGTGGTGGTGCGGCGCCGGCATGCCCAGTTCCTCGAAGAACACGTCGCTCATCTCGCGGTCGTAGTGCTGACCGGTGTGGATGAGGCTGTACCGTATCCCCGACGGGTGCCGCTCGATCGCCCGGATGATCGGGGCGATCTTCATGAAGTTCGGGCGGGCGCCCGCGATCAGGTGCAGGTGCAGAGGCATCATGGGCCGGCTCGGGGCCGTTGTCGTGACAGAGTTGTCCGGTCGGCCCGCAATTCTACGCTATCGTATCGGGTTACGAGCGGCGACGATCCCGTCGCCCCGACACAGCCCGGAGGCCCGATTGCGCATCGACCCGTCCATCTTCAAGGCATACGACATCCGGGGCGTCGTCGATTCAGCGCTCAGCGAGCCGGCGGTCAGGGCGATCGGTGCCGCCTTTGGCAGGCGGGCCCGAGAGCAGGGCATTGCCGCGGTCGTCGTCGGTCGCGACGGGCGTCTGTCCGGCCCGCGGCTGATAGCGGCGCTGACCGGCGGAATCACCGAGGCCGGCGTCGACGCGATCGACATCGGCATGGTGCCCACGCCGATGGTCTACTACGCCACGACGCTGACCGGCACGGGCACCGGCATCGCGGTCACGGGCAGCCACAATCCGCCGCAGTACAACGGACTGAAGATGATGCTGGGCGGCGTGACCCTGTACGGCGACGCGATCCAGGACCTGTACCAGTCGATCGTTGCTCCGGCCACCGGCCACAGCG
>CAYGZN010000219.1:3430-5735 GCA_964354355.1 uncultured Burkholderiaceae bacterium
CGGGAACGACCACCCGGCGCGACATCGCCGCCGACTACCTGTCCCGCATCACGTCCGACGTGAAGCTCTCGCGCCCGATGAAGATCGCCGTCGACTGCGGCAACGGCGTGGCCGGTGCGTTCGCGCCGCAGCTGTATCGCGCGCTCGGCTGCGAGGTGATCGAGCTGTTCTGCGACGTCGACGGCAACTTCCCCAACCATCACCCGGACCCGGCGCACCCCGAGAACCTGCAGGACCTGATCCGCTGTCTGCGCGAGACCGACGCCGAGATCGGCCTGGCCTTCGACGGCGACGGCGACCGACTGGGCGTGGTCACCAAGGACGGCCAGATCATCTTCCCCGACCGGCAGCTGATGCTGTACGCGCAGGACGTGCTGGCGGCGCGCCCGGGCGGACAGGTCATCTACGACGTCAAGTGCACCCGCAACCTCGCGCCGTGGATCCGCAAGCACGGCGGGCAGCCGCTGATGTGGCGAACCGGCCACTCGCTGATCAAGGCCAAGCTCAAGGAGACCAAGGCGCCGCTGGCGGGCGAGATGAGCGGGCACGTGTTCTTCAACGACCGCTGGTACGGGTTCGACGACGGCCTGTACACCGGCGCGCGGCTGCTCGAGATCCTGTCCCGCTCCAAGGATCCGAGCGCGGTGCTCAACGCGCTGCCGGATGCGGCGACGACGCCCGAGCTGCACATCCACACGGCCGAGGGCGCGAACTTCGCGCTGGTCGACGCGCTGAAGAAGACCGCGCGATTCGAAGGCGCGACCGAGGTCATCACCATCGACGGCGTCCGGGTCGAGTACCCGGACGGTTTCGGACTGGCGCGGCCCTCGAACACGACGCCGGTGGTGGTCACGCGCTTCGAGGCCGACAACGACCAGGCGCTGGAGCGGATCAAGCGCGACTTCCGCGCGGCGATCCTGGCGGTGGAACCCGGCGCGAAGATCCCGTTCTGAGGCGCGGCCCGCCCCGGGGCAATGCCGTGCGCGGGCTCTATTCGCTGGCCTGGGTGCTCGCCACGCCGGTCGTGGTGGTCTACCTGCTGCTGCGCTCGCTGCGCCAGCCCGCCTACAGGCGCCACTGGGCGCAGCGCTTCGGCCTGCACCCGCGGCGCCGCTCGACGGCGCCGCTGATCTGGATCCACGCGGTGTCGGTCGGCGAAACCCACGCGGCGCAGCCGCTGGTGCGTGCGCTGGCCGCGCGTCACCCCGACGCCGAGTTCCTGCTGACGCACATGACGCCGACCGGCCGCGACACCGGTCGGGCGCTGTTCGGCGATGCGGTCCGCCAGGCGTACCTGCCCTACGACTGCGCGCTGGCGCCGGGCCGCTTCCTGCGGGCGTGGCGACCCGCCGTGGGGATCCTGATGGAGACCGAACTGTGGCCGAACCTGATGGCCGCGGCCCAGCGCGAGCGCGTGCCCATGGCGATGGCCAATGCCCGCCTGTCCGAGCGCTCGCTGCGCCGCGGCCTGCGCTATCGCAGTCTGATCGTCCCGGCCGGGCAGCGCCTGTCGCTCGTGCTCGCCCAGTCCGACGCCGATGCACGCCGGCTTGCCGCGCTGGGCCGGCCGGCCGACGCGGTCACGGGCAATCTGAAGTTCGACATCTCGCCGCCGCCCGAACTGATCGAGCGCGGCCAGGCCTGGCGGCGGCGGCTGGGTGCCCGCCACGTCGTGCTCGCCGCCAGCACGCGCGAGGGCGAGGAGGCCCTGCTGCTGCAGGCGTGGGCAGCGCAGGTGCCTGCGTGCGAATCCGCGCCGCTGCTCGTGGTGGTGCCGCGGCACCCGCAGCGGTTCGACGAGGTCGCGCAGCTGATCGAGCGATCCGGCCTGGCGATGGTCCGGCGGGCCGCGCTCGACGCACCCGGCAGCGACCTGCAGCGGTGCCGGGTGCTGCTCGGCGACACGATGGGCGAGATGGTCGCGTGGTACGCGATGGCCGACGTCGCCGTCATCGGCGGTTCGTTGCTGCCGTACGGGTCGCAGAACCTGATCGAGGCGTGCGCGGCGGGGTGCCCGGTGCTGCTGGGGCCGCACACGTTCAACTTCGCGGAGGCGGCGCAGCGCGCGATCGAGGCTGGCGCCGCCGTGCGCGTGGCCGACGCCAACGAGGCCGTGGCCCGCGCGCTGACGCGCGTTGCCGCAGCGGACGCGCTCGATGCGGGCCGCCGGGCCGCGCTCGAGTTCGCCGCTCGCCATCGCGGCGCGACCGACCGCACCCTGCTGGCGCTGGCGCCGGTGCTGGATGCGGCGCTGGGTACGCCCCGCCCGAGCTGAGCCTGCATCGAGCTCGCGTGGCGCCGGCAC
>CAYGZN010000220.1:0-1275 GCA_964354355.1 uncultured Burkholderiaceae bacterium
GGTGATCGGCCTGATGCGCGTGATGTTAGACACGCGAATGACGCTGTCGCAGCAGGTGTCGGCGCAGCTCGTTCAGCACTTCGGCGAAAAGCTCTATCGCACCGTGATCCCGCGCAACATCCGGCTGGCCGAAGCGCCCAGCTACGGTCAGCCCGGCGTGGTGTTCGACCCCGCCTCGAAGGGGGCCCGGGCCTACATGGAATTCGGCGCCGAGATGATCGAGCGCATCGACGCGCTGCAGCCCGCCACGGCCTGAGCCCGAGGAGATGGAAACGATGAACGTCAGGAAACCCAAGGGGCTCGGCCGGGGCCTGGACGCGCTGCTCGGCGCGGACCGCGCCACGGGCCCGGCAGTGCAGGGCGGCGCGCCCGCGGCCGACGGCGGTGTCGCGAGCCTGCCGCTCGCGCAGCTGCAGCCGGGCCGCTACCAGCCGCGCACCCGCATGGACGAGGCGGCGCTGCAGGACCTGGCCGCATCGATCCGCAACCACGGGATGATGCAGCCGATCCTGGTGCGCCGCATCGACGCGCATCGTCACGAGATCATCGCCGGTGAACGCCGCTTCCGTGCGGCCCAGATCGCCGGCCTGCAGGACGTGCCGGTGATCGTTCGCGACGTCAGCGACGAAAACGCGCTGGCGATGGCGCTGATCGAGAACATCCAGCGCGAGGACCTGAACCCGCTCGAAGAGGCCCAGGCCATCAAGCGCCTGATCGACGACTTCGCCTACACGCACGAGCGCGCGGCCGAGGCGATCGGCCGCTCACGCAGCGCCACATCCAACCTGCTGCGCCTGCTCAACCTGGCCCCCGCGGTCCAGACGATGCTGCTGGCGGGCGATCTGGAGATGGGCCACGCCCGCGCGCTGCTGGCGCTCGACCGCGCACAGCAGATCCTGGTTGCCAACCGCGTGTCCGACAAGCGCCTGTCGGTCCGCGAGGCCGAGCGGCTCGTTGCGCAGGCGCTTGCCGCCGCGCAGCTGGCCGCCCCCGTGGGATCCGGGCGCGACGGGGGCCGTCCCGACGGTGCCGGTTCCGACGGCGCCGGCTCCGCAGACGGCGGCGCACGGGACACACGCGGCGCGACCCGCCGACCCCGGCCGGCCGACCGCGACCTAGAACGCATGCAGGAGCGCATCGCCGATCACCTGGCGACGCCGGTCGAACTCAGGGCCGGTGCGCGCGGCCGCGGCCGGCTCGTGATTCACTTCGACGGGGCCGAGCAGTTCGAGGGCCTGCTCGACGCGCTGGGCCTACGCGACGCGGTCACCGACT
>CAYGZN010000220.1:1285-5722 GCA_964354355.1 uncultured Burkholderiaceae bacterium
CAACCGCGCAACCGCGCAACCGCGCAACCGCACAACCGCGCCGCCCTGGCGCCCCGCAACCCCGGCGCCCGGCTGCGCGCCTCAGATGCCGGTTGCCTTCTTCAGCGTATCCATCCGGTCGACGGACTTGACCGGCACCTCGCGCACGTCGCCGTCCTTCAGCACCTTCAGCGGAATCACGGTGCCGGCCGGCCCGACCTTCCAGACCTTGCGGTAGAACTCCGCCTGATCGGTGACCTTCTCGGCGCCGCCCCCCACGACGATGTCGCCCGGCGCGACGCCCGCCACCTCGGCCGGACCGTCGCGGGCCACCCGTACGACCATCAGGTTGCCCCGCACGCTCTCGGTGGTGATGCCGAGCCACGGATTGGCCGACCCGGCCCGCCGTCCACTGGCCAGCAGGTCGGCCAGGATCGGCTTGAGGATGTTGACCGGCACGTACATGTTGCCCGGCACGCCCTGCTGCCCGCGCGCGGCGTCGTTGACGATCAGCGAGCCCACGCCGACCAGCGTGCCGTCCTCGGTGATCAGCGCCGCGCCACTCCAGTTGTTGACCGGCGGGAACGTGAAGATCGAGTTCTCGACCAGGTATTCCCAGCTGCCTGCGAACGACTTGCGCGCCAGCACGAGGATCTCGGTCGCCTCGGGCTCGCCGTGGCCGATCGTCAGCACCTTCTGCTTCTCCTTGACCGCGTCCGAGTCGCCCAGGGCCATCGGCGTGGCGTCCATCGGCAGCACGGTACGCACGACGCCGAAGCCGGTGGCGTGGTCGTAGCCGGCGACGGTCGCGGGAAGCCGGCGGCCCGACGCGGTGGTCACGGTCACGGTGTCGGCCTCGAGCGTCAGGTAGCCGATCGTCAGCACCGTTCGATCGTCGAGCGCGATACCCGTGCCGACGCGCTGGGCCCCCAGGGTGCTCGCGCTGGTCGCATCGGGCGTGGCCCGCACATCGATGCGCACGATCGAGTTGTTGAAGCGCTGCATGTCGGCCGACGGCGTACGCCCCGCCGGCGCCGACGCACGCGGCTGTGCATGGGCCGCACCGGGCAGGGCCGCGGAGGTGGCCAGCCAGGCTGCGCCGGCAAGCATCGACAGCAGGGCGCGAACGGACGGGCGTGGCATCGGGGACTCCTGGCGGCGCGGCACGAACCCATTGTTCGTTGCGAAACGCCCAAACGCAAGTGCAGGGTCTTCCACAGGACGTCCGACGCCGACGCCCGCGAGCCCCGCCCTCGACCGACTGTCGCCGCGCCCTGCGTGCAAGCTGTATGCAAGTCGACGCACGACACCGGGGACCGACGTGGGGCCCACGCCGCCGCGACGCAACGGCCCGCTTTCGCTCGCGACCCCTTGCACGCCCGCCCGCGCCATCGCCAGCGGTCGCAGCGCCCCACCGCATCCCAAAGATGTTGCAACGCCGCAAATCCGGCACGCACAACGCGCAAAAGCGCCTGCGCGCTTTGACCGGGCATGGCCGGCCCCTCTATAATCTTCAGTCTTTGCCTGCCGCACGTCCGCCTGCGAGGCCCGTATGTTGATCGCAGTCGGTCTGCAGTCCGCCACAGTCGTCCTGCTGGCTCTCGTAGCCGGGGTGTGGGACGACTGGACCAGCGCCGCTTTCCTGGCGCTCGGCGGTGCGGCGGCGATCATCCCGAACGGGTTGTTCGCGTGGCGACTGGCGATCCACCGGGGCAAGCCCGCGGAGTCCTACCCCGCGGTCTTCTTCCTCGGCGAGTTCGCCAAGATCGGCCTGACCGCCGCACTGATCGTGCTGGTGGCCCGGTCGGTCGAGTCGGTCCGCTGGCTGCCGCTGCTGATCGGGCTGATCGCCGCGCTGCAGGCCCCGCTGTTCGCGCTGCTGGTGGCGCGCGAACCACGGGGCGCGCGGATGCGCGGCTCGGACCCGGCTCCCGGTGCGGGAGCAGGCCGGGACGCGGCGGCGGGCGGTTGACGACGAACTGAAACGTCTTCGGACAAGAGCAACTCGAACATGGCCGACGCCTCGCACGCCCCGACCGCCTCCGAATACATCGTCCACCACCTGACGCACCTGAACACCTCGGGCAAGGCCCAGGAGAAGGTCGTCGACTTCTCCATCGTCAACCTGGACACGGTCTTCTGGTCCGTGGCCATGGCGGTGCTGGCCGGGTTCCTGATGTATCGCGCGGCGCGCGCGGTCAGCGCCGGCGTGCCCGGTCGCTTCGTCGGCGCCATCGAGTCGATGGTCGAGTTCGTGCACGAGCAGGCGCGCTCGATCGTCAAGGGCGACCTCACGTACATCGCCCCGCTGGCGCTGACGGCGTTCGTGTGGATCCTGATGATGAACGCGATGGACCTGGTGCCGCTGGACCTGCTGCCGCGGCTGGGCGAGATGCTGGGCATCCACTATCAGCGCGTCGTGCCCACCGCCGACCTGAACGCCACGCTGGCGATGTCGCTGGTCGTGCTGTTCGCATCGCTGTACTACGGCATCAAGATCAAGGGCGGCGGCGGCTTCGTGCACGAGCTGTTCTCGGCGCCGTTCGGGCCGGGCATCCTGCTGGCGCCTTTCAACTTCCTGCTGCAGCTGATCGAGTACGCGGCCAAGACCGTCTCGCTCGGCATGCGGTTGTTCGGCAACATGTTCGCCGGCGAACTCGTGTTCATGCTGATTGCGCTGCTGGGCGCCACGGCCACCTGGTGGGGCTTCGGCCTGCACCTGCTGACCGGGCTGGGCTGGGCGATCTTCCACATCCTGATCGTCGTGCTGCAGGCGTTCATCTTCATGATGCTGACGCTGGTGTACATCGGCCAGGCCCACGAGCACCACTGATCCCGCATCACCCGAGTTTCCTTCCACCCCCCTACGTCTTACGACATTCGGTCTTTCCTAGAGGAGTCATCATGACCAACGTTGCATTCGTGGCGATCGCCGCCGGTTTGATCATTGGACTGGGCGCGCTCGGCGCCTGTATCGGCATCGGCATGATGGGCGGCAAGTACATCGAGGGCGCCGCTCGCCAGCCCGAGCTGATGGACAAGCTGCAGACCAAGATGTTCCTGCTGGCCGGCCTGATCGACGCCGCGTTCCTGATCGGCGTCGGCATCGCGATGATGTTCGCGTTCGCCAACCCCTTCAAGTGATCCGGCGCGCGTTCCGCAAACCGCCGTGCGTCGTCACCTTTAGAGGAATCCGGTCGTGAACATCAACGCGACGCTTATCGTCCAGATCGCCGTCTTCCTGGCGCTCTGGTGGTTCACCGCGAAGTTCGTCTGGCCGCCGATCGTCAAGGCCCTCGACGAGCGCTCCCGGCGCATCGCCGACGGGCTGGCCGCCGCCGAGAAGGCCAAGGCCGACCTCGTTGCGGCCGAGCGCCGCGTCGAGGCCGAGATCAAGCAGGCTCGCGCCAGCGCGGCGGAAGTCCGCGGCGGCGCCGAGAAGCAGGCGGCGCACCTGATCGAGGAGGCCCGTGCCGAGGGCGCGCGCATCGTCGCCGAGGCCCGCAAGGCCGCCGAGGGCGAGGCTGCGCTGGCCGCGCAGCGCGCCCGCGAGCAGCTCAAGGAACAGGTCGCGCAGCTGGCGGTGGCCGGCGCCGAGCGGATCCTGCGCCGCGAGATCGACGCCGGCAAGCATGCCGAGCTGCTCGGCAACCTGAAGGCCGAGCTGCGCTGAGCGGCCGCGAGCGATCATGGCCGAATCCCTCACCATCGCCCGCCCCTACGCCGAGGCCGCGTTTGCGCTCGGGCGCGACTCGGGCTCGCTGCCCCAGTGGTCCGACGCGCTGGGCCGGCTCGCCGCCGTGGTCGGCAACGACGCCTCGCGCGAGCTGATCGGCAACCCGCGCGTCACCGACACGCAGGTGGCTGCGCTGATCGCCGACGTCGCCGGCCAGATGTCCGCCGAGCAGCGCAACTTCGTGCAGGTGCTGGCGGCCAACGACCGGCTGACGGTGCTGCCCGAGATCGCCGACCTGTTCGAGCAGCAGAAGAACGCCTTCGAGGGCGTGCTCGACGCACGCGTCTCCTCGGCCTACCCGTTGTCGCAGGAGCAGATCGCCGACGTGGTCGCGACGCTGCAGGCCAAGTACGGCAGCAAGGTCAAGGCCACGGTCGTCGTCGATCCCGACCTGATCGGCGGCATCTCGATTCGCATCGGGGACGAGGTCATCGATTCCTCGGTCCGCGGCAAGCTGACCCAGCTCGCCGACGCGTTGATGAAATAGGAGAGTCCCATGCAGTTGAATCCGGCAGAGATCAGCGAGCTGCTCAAGGGCAAGATCCAGAACCTGGATGTCGCCGCCAACACCCGCAACCAGGGCACCGTCGTCACGGTGACCGACGGCATCTGCCGCATCCACGGCCTGTCCGACGTGATGCAGGGCGAGATGATCGAGTTTCCGGGCAACACGTTCGGCCTGGCGCTGAACCTGGAGCGCGACTCGGTCGGCGCGGTGGTGC
>CAYGZN010000221.1:0-5715 GCA_964354355.1 uncultured Burkholderiaceae bacterium
CCAATGACCGCTTCACGGCTATCAATCCTGATGGCCCGGTACCCGGTTTGGGTCGTAAGGCGACCGACCTCTCTTCGGATTCATCGCCGGAAAGCGGTCAGTGAATTTCCGTTGCCCGGAAGCGGCCAAGCGTCACCTGCTGCTTCCGACCCAATGTGGTCCTACAGGTCGGGTGATTCGGTGCCATGAAGCCGACCTTCAGCGGGGAGAACTCGGCGGGCGAGAGCGAAGCCGTTAGCGCGGCATTTGGGCTGCCAGCTGCTGCACGAACTCCGGCGGCAACAGGCAGCCGCGTTCCGTCAGCAGCACGAACCCTTTGTGCGTGGCCTCACGCTGCTGCTGGCAATGCCCTAGTGGCCGCGCGGGATGCTCGATGCTGGGTCAAGGCCGACGTGGCGCCTGACTGGGATCGACGAAGCGCGTCGCCGAGGGCCCGTTGCCACTGATTTGCACGAGGACGGCCTCGTCCTTGGTCAGCGAGAAGTGGGTGATGCCGGCGGGCTCGGTATAGAAGCTACCCGGTGGCAAGGCCTTGAGCTTGGCGGGGTCATATGCATCGCCATATCCGACGTACCAAGTGCCTGAAATGACCGTATAGCTTCGGTCCTCTGGGTGGGAGTGCGCCTGCGAAATCGTGTTAGCTGGGAAGCGCACGCGTTCGACATAAGCGCCGGGCTTGTTCGACGCCCCGATCAAAGGTGCGATCTCGTGCCCCGGCACTCGACCGGGCCCGAAGCGCAACTCGTCAGGCGTAATGCGCATCGCACCTGGCGGCAGATCTGCCTGCGCCAGTGCAGCTGGAACTAGCGCTAGCGCGCTCATGCCAGCGATGGCAAGGGCCAAGAGATTGAGTAGCTTCACGATGACCCTTCGATAGTTGAACGAGCGCCACAGTCTACGCCCCGAGAGTGCATTCGTGTGGGCAATGAGCAGCCACAAAGTCGACCATCGGCTACGACCGCTTGTGGCCGGCTTCGGTCGACGTATGAATCACATTGCTCGCCGGAAACCGGACATCAAGCGGAGTCCGGAGACTGGAATTAGCGCGGCATCTCGAACGACCTGTGATGGCCGAACTCAGCCATCCGAGAGAATCGGCCATCTGACGATGATTGGCAGATCAAGTCGTGGTCAGAACACCTGGTGCGACGCAGGGCACCGAAGCCGGCCCAAGGCTCGCTTCGCGAGTACGGGTATCGGCTGGCCTGCGTGGTCAATCGTGTCTGCGTCGTTCGGTACGACAACGAGCCACGCAAGGGCGACCATCGTCACTTCGGCCTGGAGCAGACTCGCGTGACTCCACCTGGCTTCATGCACTCGTTGTACTCGGCGATGGATCTTTCTCTGCTGATTCGACTCATTTCCGCGCGGCAGGCTGCGCTGGCGTTGCATTCCGCAATGATTCGTCTGCGCTCTTCGGCGTGCAGTGCCAGGCTCTCCTTGACCGACATCGTTCCACCGTTGGCTACGTCCGTGAAGGGAATGCTGCCTACACTGGAAACGTGCTGAAGTCTGTCCGTGTGGTAGGCGCATCCCGGCGGCGCCGGCACCCGCCTGACAGCAAGGTCGACTTCTCGGCCTCGGCCCACAATGATCAGCGCATCCCCGTTGCTGCACAGAAGCGTGGCCGCGTCCACGCCCTGCTCCGAGATCAGCCCTTTGCCCTCGGGCCTGAAGAACGCCTGCGACACATTGATCTGGCGATAGACCCTTTCGGTCGACTTGCAGCCGGGCGCATCGGGCGGCGTCGGCCCACGCACGGCATTGCCCTTGAAAACCAGGTAGCGGTAGGTTCCGCAATCGGTCTGAGTCGCCTTGACCACCTTGGCATTGGCCCAGATGGGGGCATTGGCAAACGCAGGCGACGAGACGTGCAGCAGGGCCAGGCCAGCAACTGCGCCCCAGCCAAACCCACTGCGCCGCAATGAAGCCAATTCAAGCATGTCCAGTCTCTTAATGCATCGAGGATGGCTGGTGCAGCCTATCCCAAACGCGGGCATGGGTCTACATTCGTGCTGACCCATTCGTGCAGACCCTTGTCGGGAGCAAATGAGTCCGCATCCGGCGCATGGGTCGCAACGAGCTCGCGGCGGTCAAGTCCGCGTACCCCTACCACTACTACTACGACGCGCAGCGCGGGTACGCCGAGCAGGACCGCGACTGCGACGGTGTACTCGACTACGCCAGGCGGTTCCTGAGCAGTCCCGGCAGGCGCGATGACTCGATTCGATCCGGACACAACCTGGGCGGCGCTGCCGCCGCCCTGACGCGGCCGCGGGTTGCCGCGTCGGCGCCCATCGGACTCGAATTCACGCAGCGTCGCCCGGCGATGATGGACCAAAGGCCATCGTGCACCGGCGTGCCGTCCTCGGCCCGGTTGAAGCCCAGGTGCAGCCTGCCGCGCAGCAAGTTGCCGCTCTGCGAGATGCCGCGCGAGACGCGCCTCGATTCGCGCGTATCCAGGCTCATCGGCTTGCAGGGCACCGGGTGGGTCTGCGCCAGCAGCGGCTGCGAAGCCGGGCCGCAACGGTTGACGATGCGGCTGAACAGATCGCCGGTGACCGGCGGGCCTCCAGGGCCGCGCGCCACCGGGACCTGCAGGAACTGCAGCCCACTGGTCGAGGCCTTCGGACACAATGCGGTAGCGCCCGCGTTGTCGCCCTGCCAGGCGCTGGCCCGCACGATGTCGCCGAAGGCGAGGTCCTGCGGCGCAAACGGGAACACACGACCCCGGTTGGGCACGTCGTGCCACATCAGGCCGCTGGCCCTGGCCGGGTCGATCGGCTGGTAGATCACAAATGAAGCAACGTAGCGCACCTTGCCGTCGGCGTCCTAGGCGCGTTCGATGTCCTGGATGAGGGCATTGCCCGGCCAGGTCGGACCGAGCTCGCCGAAGGCCCGGCCCGCGATGCGCTCGCAGGCGACCGGGAGGCGGTCTTTGCAGAGCAATGATCTCGCAGCCAGCGGTCTCTGAACGGTCGCCGGTCCGAGAGCGTCGCCGAGAGTGCTGCCTTGTCTTCAGCCGGACGCGAAGCTAGACTCACCCGATGATCCGTGCGTTTGCTGCCCGCTGGTTTCCGCCGGGCTTTTCGATGCGATCCCTTTTCCTGCGCGCGGCTACGGCATTCCTGATGGCCTGTCTGCTGGCGTCGGGACCCGCGCGCGCCGCCGACCCTGCGCCGTTCACCGCGGCCCAGCTCGACCAGATGCTCGCGTCGGTCGCGCTGTTTCCCGATGCCCTGTTGTCGCAGGTGCTGATGGCATCCACGTATCCGTCGGACGTGGCGTTGGCGGTCGACTGGGCGTTCGCCAACCGCCATCTCGAGGGCGACGCGGCGGTGCGGGCGGTGCAGGACAAGCCCTGGGATCCGAGCGTCCAGTCGCTGGTCGCGTTTCCGCAGGTGCTGGCGATGTTTGGCGAGAATCCGCAGTGGGTGCGCGACCTGGGCGACGCGTTTCTTGCGCAGCCGGGCGAGGTGATGGATTCGGTTCAGTTCCTTCGGGCGAAGGCCAGGGAGGCCGGCAATCTCGCGTCCAACGAGCAGCAGATCGTCACGGTCGAACCCGCGCCGCCGCCGCCGCAGGTCATCGTGGTGAACGCGCCGCCGCCGCCGACGCAGATCATCGTCATCGCCCCCGCCAACCCGCGGGTCGTCTTCGTGCCCATCTTCAACCCCGCCTGGGCCTTCGGGCCGTGGTGGCATCCGGCGTTTCCACCGTTCTTCTTCCCGCCACCGCCGCGCTGGGGCTGGGGGTGGAGCAGCGCCGCCCGCGCCGGATTCTGGTGGGGCGTCGGCATTGGGGCGACGTATTCGCTGTGGGGAGGTGTCGACTGGCGCCGGCGCGACGTCAACATCAACGTCAACAACTGGAACAACATCAACGTCAATCGCCGTATCGATTCCCGCGATCGCGAGGTGAGCTGGCGTCACGACGCCGGCAATCGACGCGGCGTTCCGTACCGCGACGCGGCCACGCGCGATCGCCTGCAGCAGCGCCCCGGCGACGCCCGCGCGCGCGACGAATACCGCGGACGCGAAGTGCAGCGCGATCGAGCGCGCCAGGAGCTTTCCAATCGGGTGGGCGCGCAAAACCTCGACCGCGGAGCACTGCGCGACATCGATCGCAGCCAGCTTCCCCAGCGGCCGGTCGACGGTGGCGTGGGCGGCAACGCGCGCGATCGCGCCGCCGCCGTGGATCGTGGCCAGGTGCAGGACCGCGTGACGAACGCCGACCGGTCGCAAGCGCAGAACCGCGCCGCGAACATCGATCGGGCGCAGGCTCAGGATCGCGCCGCGAACATCGATCGGGCGCAGGTGCAGAACCGCGCCGCGAACGTCGATCGCACGCAAATGCAGAATCGCGCCGCTTCCGCCGACCGGTCCCAGGCGCAAAGCCGGGCGGCCGGTGTCGATCGCACCCAGGCGCAGTCCCGCGTTGCCAACGTCGACTGGTCACAGCAGCAGAACTGGAATGCCAGCGCCGCCGCCATCAACCGCGACAACGCGCTGCGGGGCGCGGGCAATGCCGCGCAGAGCCGCCAACAGATCGATCGCGGTGCGGCCAGCCAGGCCGCGATGGACCAGCAGCGCGTGTCGGGCGCAGCGGCGGCCGCAGCGGAGCGTCGGCGATGACCGCGGGACAGACACGCCAGCAGGAATCGGGACGCCGATGGTGGCCGCGGCGCGGCGCGGTGATGCTGTTCGTTGCGGCGCTGGCAGCCGCCGTGCCGGCGATCGCCCAGGAGGTCTTCCCCACGCCGGACGCCGCGGTCGACGCACTGGTCGACGGCCTGGCGCGCAACGACGACGCGAGGCTTCGCGCGGTGCTCGGACCGGGCTATCGCCGGCTGCTGCCGCTCGACACGCTGGCCGAAGAAGACCGCATCGATTTCCTGGCCGCGTGGTCGCAGGGCCATCGCGTCGAGCGCAGCGGCGCCACCGCCAAACTGGTGCTGAGCGACGGCTGGGCGTTGCCGATTCCGATCGTCAGCCGCGGCCAAGGCTGGGCGTTCGACACCCGCGCCGGGCAGGCCGAGGTCCGCATCCGGCGCATGGGTCGCAACGAGCTGGCGGCGATCAAGTCCGTGTACGCCTACTACGACGCGCAGCGCGAATATGCCGAGCAGGACCGCAACGGCGACGGTGTACTCGAATACGCCAGGCGGTTCCTCAGCAGTCCCGGCAAGCGCGACGGCCTGTATTGGCCGAGGCCGGACGGCGAACTCCCGAGTCCAGCCGGGCCGCTGTTCGACACCCGCGACATCAAGGGCGGCTACTACGGCTACCGGTTCAGGATCCTCGAGGCGCAAGGGCCGGCAGCAAACGGCGGCGCCCGCAGCTACCTCACCCGCGGCCGCCTGGCCGACGGCTTCGCGCTGGTGGCCTGGCCCGTGCGCTATGGCGAAACCGGCGTGATGACGTTCCTGATCAACCACGACGGCGTCGCGTATCAGAAGAACCTCGGTGTGGGCACGGCGGCCATCGCGGGCGCGATGACTCGATTCGATCCGGACACAACCTGGGCGGCGCTGCCGCCGCCCTGACGCGGCCGCAGGTTGCCGCCTCGCAACCGGAGTCACCCTGTCGGCAAACGGCCGCAGCCCCCGTCTGGAATCTGCCCGGTCGGCTATTCGAGCGGATGCGCCGCGCGACACGCATCGGGCGTCACGCCGGTCTCGCGCCGGAAGAACTTCACGAAGTTCGTCGGCTCGTC
>CAYGZN010000222.1:0-2382 GCA_964354355.1 uncultured Burkholderiaceae bacterium
TCGCTGGAGCCTGTACCTCGTGATGGGGCTGGTGATCCTGCAGGCGATCCTGTCGTGGGTGAATCCGTACGCGCCGCTGGCGCCCGCGGTGCAGCAGCTGACCCAGCCGTTTCTCGCGCCGCTGCGCAAGGTCGTGCCGCTGGTGGGCAACGTCGACCTCTCGCCGCTGGTGCTGATCGTGCTGATCCAGGTCCTGCTGCTGGTCATCGACCCGGCGTCGCTGCCGGCGATGCTGCGCTGAGCGATCCGCCCTGGTTGTCGGGCGCGCCGGGCGGCTGGCGGTTGCAGGTGATCGTGTTGCCTGGGGCGCCCCGTCACGAGGTGGCGGGCGAATTCGATGGCCGTCTGAAACTGCGGATCGCCGCGCCGGCGATCGAGGGGCGCGCGAACGAGGCGCTCGAGCGATTCCTGGCGGAAACCCTCGGCGTCGCGCGAAGCGCCGTGTGCGTCGAGCGCGGCGAAACCGGACGGCGCAAGCGCGTGCGGCTCGACACCCCGCTTGCTGCCGGCGTGCTGCTCGAGCGGCTCGGCGTGAAGCCCGCGGACTGAACGGGTCGGATGCGCCGGCCTCGGCGCGCGTCGGCGCAGCGGCGACCGGCGCAGCGGCTGGCGGCGCAATCCATGCCGGCTTCGCGGCATGGACCGTGGGCCGCGTGTCGGGCCCGTCGTTTCTCTGGCATGATCGCCGCGAGGGGGAGCGGCCACTGCCCGATCCGGATGCGACGATGCAGCGCGTGCGCGTGGCGATCATCGAGGACGAACCCGAGCTGCGGCTGCGGTTCGAGCGAATCCTGCGCGCCGAGGACTGGCTCGACGTCACGGGCGCCGTCAGCGACGCCGCCGGCGGCCGGGCGCTGATCGAACGGCGCGCGGCCGACCTCTACCTGATCGACCTCGGCCTTCCGGACGGCGACGGCCTGGACCTGATCCGGCTCGCCAGCGGCCTGCAGCCCGACGCGGACCTGCTGGTCGTCACGGTGTTCGGCGACGACGCGCACGTGATGGCGGCGATCGAGGCCGGCGCGACCGGCTATCTGCTGAAGGACACCGCGCCGGTCGAACTGCTGAAGTGGATCCGCACGCTGCGCGACGGCGGCTCGCCGCTGAGCCCCGTGATCGCGCGCCGCCTGCTGCAGCGGTTCCGTGCGGACGAGGCCGGCACTCGGGCCGCAGCGCTGGCCCGCGGGTCGGCCGCGGGCGCGTCGGCGGCTCCGCCGGCGCCGGCCGAGAGTCCGCTGTCGGCGCGCGAGACCGAGGTGCTGCGGCTGCTGGCCAAGGGGCTGAGCTATGCCGAGATCGGCGGGCTGCTGGGCATTTCGGCGCACACGGTCACCCAGCACATCAAACACATCTACCGCAAGCTGTCGGTTCGTTCGCGCGGCGAGGCCGTGTTCGAGGCGACGCAGCTCGGCCTGCTGCGCCAGCCCGGCTGGCAGGGCAGCCGGTAACGCGAATGGTGCCGCCGGCGAGGCCCGGGACGGCGGTGGGCGCCGCGTTGCCGGTGCCTGCACGCGCACGCGGGGGCGCGCGCACGGCCTCGGGCACGCGGGTGCCGGCGACGTGGCTCGCCGCGCGAATGGGCATGCGGTTCGCCGCGCGAATGGGCATGCGGTTCGCCGCGCTGGGGGTCCCGCTGCTCGCGGCGCTGCTCGGATCGCTGTTGGCGGTGACGGCGGTCCGCGCGCAGGCGACTGCGGGCGGCGCGGCGTCGACGGGCGCCGCCGCATCGAGCGCGGCGCAGACGGGCGCCGCCGCATCGAGCGCGGCGCAGACCGTCAGTGTCGAGCGGATGCAGTGGGTGCTGGCGTGGACCGACGCGCCGCCGGGCGACGACGCCGGCTGGCGAACGCAGGCGCTGCCGATCCTGTGGCAGAAGGCGGACGAGGTGACGCTCGCGCGGGTGTGGTTTAGGGCGACGTTTCGGGCGGCGCCCGGGGGAACCGAGCCGCTGGGCGTGTACCTGCCGCGCATGGGCAACGGCGGCACCGTCTGGGTCAACGGACAGGTGGTCGGCGACGTGCAGACGATGGACGACGCCTGGCAGGTGCGCTGGTTCCGGCCGTTCCTGTTTCAGGTCCGCGCCGACGTCTTGCGCGACGGCGACAACGAGCTGCTGATCCGGCAGCAGACGCGCGATCGGGACAACGGCATGCGCGAGGTGCTGGTCGGACCGATGCAGGACCTGGAGGGCCGATACGACTGGCTGAACTTCTGGCAGCACACGATGGCCATGCTGGCAGCGGGCTTCTGCGCGGTGGTCGGCACCTTCATGCTGGCGCTGTGGTGGAAACGCCGCGACGAGTGGCTCAGTGGCGTGTTCGGACTGGCCTGCATGCTGTGGGCCGTGACGTCGCTGTCCTTCGTGATCCAGGCGGTGCCGCT
>CAYGZN010000222.1:2392-5699 GCA_964354355.1 uncultured Burkholderiaceae bacterium
CAGGTGTGGTTCGCGTGGCGCGCGACGTACTACGCGACCACCGGCGGGTTCATCGCGCTGATGGCCATCGGACTCGTTCGATTCGCGGGGCGCAGCCCGCAATGGCTCGTTCCGGTCGCGCTGGGCTACTGGGCGAGCGGCGTCGCCGCGTTCCTGATCCTCGGCTGGGCCGCACGGCCGTGGCTGGACCGGGTCTGGCAGCTCGGCTTCGTCCCGCTGATGCTGTATGCGATCTGGCATCTGGCCGCGGCGTGGCGCCGTGAACGGGACGGTCCGCACGCGCTGCTGCTGGGGGCGATCGTCGCCGCGGTCGGCATCGCGTTGCACGACTACTCGATTTCGCTGGGCAGCCAGGCCGCCGCGCAGCGCCAGTTCTTCGGCCTGCACCTGGCCGCGCCCGTGGTGCTGGCTGCGCTCGGCGCGCACCTGCTCGACCGCTTCGTGCGGTCGCTCGCGCAGACCGAGCAGCTGGCCCGGACACTCGAGCAGAAGGTGGCCGATCGCGAGCGCACGCTGGCCCAGAACTACGAGCATATCGGCCTGCTGCAGCGCGAGCACGCGCTGGCGGGCGAGCGGCAGCGGATCATGCAGGACCTGCACGACGGCGTCGGCTCGCAGCTGCTGTCGGCGCTGGCGATGGTCGAGCGCGGCGTGGCCGAGCCGCACGAGGTGTCCGCGATGCTGCGCGAATGCCTGGACGACATGCGCCTGGCGATCGACACGCTGACGCCCGAGACCGCCGACCTGATCGGCGCGCTGGGCAATCTGCGCTACCGCCTGTCCCCCCGCCTGGAGGCGCTCGGCCTGGCGTGTCGCTGGGACGTCGCCGCGCTGCCCGATCACCTGCCCGTCAATCCCCACGACACCCTGCAACTGCTGCGCGTGGTGCAGGAGGCGCTCGCCAACGTCATCAAGCACGCGCGGGCCACCGAAGTGACCGTCAGTGCGCGCGTCGAGCCCGCCGGCCTCGTGCTGGCGATCTGCGACAACGGCCGGGGGTTCGATTCCCGATCGGCATCGGCGGGGCGCGGGCTGCAGAACATGCGCCGGCGTGCGCAGGCCGCGGGTGCGTCCCTGAGCCTGACCTCGGCGCCGGGAGGCACCGACGTACGCCTGGTGCGCCCGTTCGAGCCCGGCGCGCTCTGATCGGCGGCGCATCGCCGTCGAAGGGTCCGCCGCGCGCCGGGGATGCCGGTTTCGTGGGATAGGCGGGGCGCCGCGACCGCTCTACGCTGCGATCCACACTGCGCCGCACGGCTGCGGGCGGTGCGTCAACCTCGGAGGCACGACATGAATCAAGAACCGGACAACCGGGACATGCTGGTCGGCGGCACGACGCTCGCCGTGGTGATCGTGGTGGGCATGCTGGTCTTCGGCATGGTCGGCGGGGCAGGCACGGCAGGCGGCGACATCGAAAGCGCACCCGCCGCGTCGATCGGTGCGCCACCGGACGCCGCGCGCCTGGTCGCCAGCGCGCCGCGCGCGCTGGGCGCGGGCCTCGAGCGACCGCTGGGCTGGTCCGACCTGGAGCCGCAGTCGCCCACGTTCTGACGCCCGCCACCGTCGCTGACGTGGCCGCGCCCGCCCCGGCCGCCTCGGTCGCGGCGGGCGCGGCGAGCGGCGCGGTGCCGCGTCACCAGGGTGGCTGCCCGTAGGTCTGCTCGAAACGCCGCGCGACCTGCTCCCGCGTGAAACGGTGGTTCTGCGGGCCGGCCGATTCGATCTTGATCGCGCCCAGCACGCTGCCCAGGCGGGCGGCCTGCAGCCAACCGCCGCCCGTGGCCAGGCCGTAGAGCAGGCCGCCGCGGTAGGCGTCGCCGCACCCGGTCGGGTCGAGCGCATCGGTGATCGCAGCCGGCGCGACCGTGCGGCTCTGGCCGCGTTCGTGCAGGACCGAGCCGTCGCCGCCGCGGGTCACGATCAGGGCCTCGACCTTCGCTGCCAGCGTGGCCTCGTCCCAGCCGGTCTTCTCGCTCAGCAGCCGGCTCTCGTAATCGTTGACGGCCAGTGCGCTGGCGCGCGCGATCAGCGACTTGAGCTCGTCGCCCGCGAACATCGGCAGCGCCTGGCCCGGATCGAAGATCCACGGCACGCCGTGCTCGGTGAGCTCCGCCGCGTGCCGCAGCATGGCGTCCTTGCCGTTGGGCGCGACGATCCCCCACGCGGCGGGCAGCGCGTCGGCCACGCTGACGCGGTGCGCGTCGCTCATCGCCCCCGGGTGGAACGCGGTGATCTGGTTGTCCGACAGGTCGGTCGTGATGAAGGCCTGCGCGGTGTAGTGCTCGTCGAGCTGCAGGATCGAGCCGGTGTCGATGCCCATCCCGCCGAGCCTGCGCACGTAGTCGGCGCCGTCACGGCCGACCGCAGCCAGCACGGTCGGGCGCCCGCCCAGCATGTTCAGGTTGTAGGCGATGTTGGCCGCGCAGCCGCCGAACTCGCGCTTGAGCGTGGGCGCCAGGAAGGACACGTTCAGCATGTGCACGCGATCCGGCAGGATGTGGTCCTTGAAGTGGCCGTCGAACACCATGATCGTGTCGTAGGCCACGGATCCGCTGATCAGCACGCGTGCGTTCATGTCGGGGAGTCTCTTCTCAAGGGTAGAACAGTGCCACCGCGTAGCCGGTCGGCTCGAGGCCGTTGTGCTCCAGCGCCAGCCGCACCGGCCACTCGGAGCCACCCTGCAGCGCGGGCGGGGCCGCCGGGGTCGCACCGGCCGCCGGGGCGCCGGCCACCGGGGCGCCGGCCAGGTACTGCTCGGGCTCGATCACCTTGCGCACCAGCAGCGCGCCGCCGCTGTCGGTCAGCGTCAGTTCCATCGCGGGCCAGCGCACCGGGTGCGCTGCGCGATTGCGCAGCAGCGCCGACATCACCAGCACGTTGGGCGCGCCCGACGACTGCAGCTCGAACGATTCGATCGTCAGGGCCGCCAGGTCGCGCGGCGGACCGACCCGGACGCCGAACAGACCGAGGATCGCGGTCAGCGGGCGGGCCAGCACCGGTGCGCTGGCGGCGATCTCGTTGCGAAAGCCGACGACCGCCTGCAGAACCAGCGCCAGCGTCAGCAGTCCCGCCGCGCTCCACGCCGCGGGCGACAGCGCCAGCCCAAGGCCGCGCCGCGGGCGCCGGGCCGTCCCGAAGAAGTCCACCGCATCGTGCTCGTCCTGCTCGGCACCGCGCAGCGGGCGCTCCGAGTCGGGCCCCCGCGCGGCCAGGGGCGCACGATCGTGGGGCGAGCCGTGGGCGTCACGCGACGCATCGTCGGCACGCGCAGCATCGTCGGCACGCGCAGCATCGTCGGCACGCGCAG
>CAYGZN010000223.1:0-5689 GCA_964354355.1 uncultured Burkholderiaceae bacterium
GGCGGCGGGGCGGCGGAGCGGCGAGCCTGCGGGGCGGCGGGCCGGGCGCAGGCCGCGGCACCGGGCCCTCCGTCCGCGGCCGGGCGCGGTATGCTCGACGTCTCGAGACGTTGCCGGAGGGGCTTGCATGTATCTGCCTGGACACTTCGCGGAAACCCGGGTCGACGAGCTGCACCGGGTGATCCGTGAATTCCCGCTCGGGTCGCTGGTGGTCCGCGGCCCCCACGGGCTCGACGCCAATCACCTCCCGTTCGAGCTCGACGCCACCGCTGCCGATGACGTGCGCCTGCGCGCACACGTTGCGCGCGCGAACCCGCTGTGCACCGAGGCCGCCAACGGCGACGAGGTCCTCGTGATCTTCCACGCGGCCGACGCCTACGTGTCGCCGAACTGGTACCCGAGCAAGCACGAACAGCATCGGCAGGTGCCGACCTGGAACTACCGGGTCGTGCACGTGCACGGCCGACTCACCGTCCGTGACGACGAGAAGTATGTGCGGGGCGTCGTCGCGCGCCTCACGCGCACGCACGAGTCGGCAACCGGTGACGCGAAGCCCTGGAAGATGACAGACTCCAGTCCGGACTACATCGACGCGATGGTGAAGGCGATCGTCGGCCTCGAGATCAAGATCACCCGGATTGTCGGCAAGTTCAAGCTCAGCCAGAACCGCGACGAGCGGGATCGGGTCGCCGCGGCCGAGGAACTCGCTGCGCGCGGCCAGAGCGTGCTGTCCGGCGCGATGCTTCGGGCCTGACAGCGGCGAATCCCGCCGAGGCTGCGTCCCGGCCTCGTCGCCTCGGAGGCAGTGTTCACATGGAAGGAACGAAGATGACGGAACGCGCACTCGAAGCAGACTACGTGATCGTCGGAGCCGGCGCCGTCGCCATGGCATTTGCCGACACGCTTCTGACCGACACCGATGCCCGCATCGTGATGGTGGACCGTCGGCACAAGCCCGGCGGTCATTGGAACGACTCGTATCCCTTCGTCCGACTTCACGGGCCATCGATCAACTACGGCGTCAATTCCCGACCGCTCGGCACCGGCAGAATCGATCAGGTCGGCCTGAACAAGGGCCTGCACGAACTGGCGAGCGGACACGAGATCTGCGCGTACTTCGATCAGGTGATGCGACAGCGGTTTCTGCCGAGCGGTCGGGTCACGTATTTGCCGCTGACCCACTACGGCGAGGACGGCGTCGCGACCTCACTGGTCACGGGCGAACGCACGCTCGTGACGGCGCACAAGAAGATCGTCGACGTCACGTTGGCCGACACGCGGGTGCCGTCGACGCACCCACCGGGCTATTCTGTCGCCACCGGTGTTCGATGCGTGGCGCCGAACGAACTGGTTCGAATGAAGGAGCCGTGCGGGGGATACGTCATCGTGGGCGGCGGAAAGACGTCGATGGACACGGTGATCTGGCTTCTCGAGCAGGGCATCGACCCCGCAACGGTCACCTGGATCAGGCCGCGTGACTCATGGCTGATCAATCGAAGGGTCACCCAGGTCAGCTTCGAGTTCTTCACCGAGACCGTCGGAGGCCTTGCCGTGGAGCTCGAGTCGGCGCGCGATGCGTCGTCGATCGACGATCTCTTTGCGCGACTGGAGGCTGCGAACCTGCTGACGCGCATCGACCCGAATCGCAAACCCACGATGTACCGCTGCGCCATCGTCAGCGACGCCGAACTCGCGCAATTGCGACGGGTCACCCGTGTCGTACGAATGGGGCACGTGAAGGCGATCGAGGCGGACCGAATCGTCCTGGATCAGGGGGAGGTGCCGACGACACCGAAGCACGTGCACGTCAACTGCAGCGCAGACGGCATCCCGCGACTGCCGGAGCAGCCCGTCTTTCAGGGCGACCGTATCAAGGTCCAGTACGTGCGCTGGTGCCAGCCGACCTTCAGCGGCGCGTTCATCGCACACGTCGAGGCAACCCTTTCGGGTGACGACGAAAAGAACGCGCTGTGCAGACCGGTCCCGATTCCGGACCAGCCGATCGATTGGCTGCGAATGCAATGGGCTGCAGCGCAGAATAACCGCGCGTGGTCGAAGTCCGCGGACATCCAGAAGTGGCTGTACGGTGCACGACTCGACGGATACACGGCCCTGTTTGCCAGAGCGTTCAAGGAACCGACCCCCGAGAATACGGCGATCCTTCAGCGCTACGCTCAGGCGCTCAAGCCGGGCGTGGCACAAATGGCGGAGTTGCTGGCCAGCGCGGGCTGAGTCGCGGTCGTCACGGCCCGATTGTGGGTAGAAGGTCGATCGTGCGAATGGCGCGGACACGACCTCCTCAGTCACGGTTGCGGGCGGCCGCCGAGCCGTGCCCGTAGCGGCGCAGGTGCCATTGCGGCGGCGGTGACAGCAGCCGCGCCGCGACGCCGCCGTCCCGCTCGACCTCGAGCTCCCGGAACAGCGCCGTGACGAAATCGATGAACAGCCGCACGCGCGCGATGCGTCGGTGGTTCGGCCGATACAACAGATTGACCGGCGGTGCGTCCTGCATCTCCCAGTCGAGCAGCGCTGGCACCAGTCGTCCGCTTTGCAGGTGCTTGCGGACCGTCAGATCGGACAGCCTGGCCACGCCTTCGCCGGCGAGGGCCATCTCCAGAACGACGTCGCGGTGGTCGCTGACCAGCCAGCCGTCGACGGCAACCGACTCGCTCTTGTCCCCGCACCGGAACATCCAGAGGTCGAGTACCGTTCCCGTTGCGTTGCGAAACAGCACACAGGGGTGACGTTTGAGGTCCTTCGGGCGCTGCGGCACACCGTGTGCCGCCCAATAGCCGGGCGCGGCGCAGGCGAGCAGCCGTGTCTGCCCGATGCGGCGGTGCACGAGATCGGTCTGCCTGGGCCACCCGAGGACGACGAACACGTCGATGGCGCCCGCCTCGGCATCGGCGACTCGATCGACGAAGCGGATGTCCACCCGAATGTCGGGATAGCGTGCGTGAAACTGAGGTAGCGCAGGAACGATGCAGTGCTGCGCAAGGAATGCCGGGGCACCGATCACCAGCGTGCCGCGCGGGCGCGACGAAGCCTGCCCGAGCACTTCGTCGGCAGCCGCGAGTTGCTCGAGCAGCGGGCGGCAGGCTTCGAGGTAGGCCTGTCCGTCGGCGGTCAAGGCGAGGCCTTGCACGCTGCGTACGAACAGGTGCGCTCCGAGGTGACGCTCGAGTGCGGTGATCATTTTTGCGATCGCGGGCACCGAGACCTCGAGCCGGCGCGCAGCCCCGGTGAAGCTGTGCTCCTCGGCGGCGGTCACGAAGTAGTGCAGGGCGCGAAACTTGTCCATGTCGCTTATCCCGAGTGGGGATTGTGCGTGAACCATGGGTTCACATCAAGTTTGCCGGGCAGCACATTCCGGTCACCGGTGACGACGCCTATAGTGGCAACGAACCCAGTCGAGGAGCCGTAAATGAGGGATTTCGCTGCGCTGCTGTCACTGTGCTTCGGGCTGGTGATGACGCCGCACTCCGCGGCGGCCGAATATCCCGCCAAACCGATCCGGCTGATCGTTCCGTTCGCGACAGGGGGCGCATCCGACACGGCGGCGCGCTCGCTCGGGCAGGCGCTTCATAAGGCGCTCGGCCAGCAGATCGTCGTCGACAACCGGCCGGGCGCCAACGGCGCTATCGCTGCGCAGGCGGTGCTCGGCGCCCCTGCCGACGGCTACACCCTGCTGTGGGGAGTCGCGTCGATGGCAGCACTCCCGCTGGTGATGAAGTCGCCACCGTTTCAGTCGCTGGGCGACTTCGCGCCCGTATCCATGGTCGGCCAGTTCGCGTTCTGCCTGGTCGTGCATCCCGGGGTGCCGGCCAGATCGGTCGCAGAGTTCGCGGCTTACGCCCGCGAACACCCGGGAAAGCTCAACTACGCTTCCAGCACCGTAGCCGAGTTCAGATCCGCTGCTCAGTTCATGAAGTCCGCCGGCATCAGCATGGTGAGGGTGCCCTACAAGGGAGGGGCGCAGGTGATGCCCGACCTGGTCGCTGGACACGTGCAGGTGCATTTCGGGACGATGTCCAGCGCCCTGCCGTATGCCAACGACGGCCGGCTGCGCATGCTGGCAGTGCTGCTGCCTCGGCGCAGCCTGGCGGCGCCCGACGTGTCGACCCTGGCCGAGGCGGGCATGCCCGACCTATCGGTTCCGACCTGGCAGGCGGTCTTTGCGCCGCCCGGTACTCCACGCGGGATCGTAGAGCGCCTGTCGCGGGAGATCGCCTCGGCGCTGCAGGGGTCCGAACTGCGCGGGCAATACGCGCGACAGCTGCTGCAGATCGACGGATCGACTCCGGAGGCGCTTGCCGCGCTGATCGAGACGGACGCTGTCGCGTGGAAGCAGTTCGTTCGCGACAACGGTATCCTGCCGGAGTGATGCATGAATGCGACCGAAGCGTCCTCGACCCTGATCGAAATGATCAGTGCGAGCTGGATGTCGCAGGTGGTCTGTGTGGCGGCGGAACTGCAGATCGCGGATCTGCTGGCAGGCGGATCGAAGTCCGCCGAGGATCTCGCGCGTGACACGCAATGCCGGCCGGAGCCGCTGCGCCGGTTGATGCGCGCGCTGGCCAGCCTGGGAGTCTGCGCCGAAGGCGGGGACGGCTCATTCGCTCTGACCGAAACGGGCGCTCTGCTCCGAACCGACGCGACGCCTTCGTTGCGTGCTTGGGCGATCTGGTGGGGCCGGTATCGATGGCCGATGTGGGGCGAACTGCACGAGCGGATCAGGACCGGACCCCGTGAACGTCAGCTCACCGGCGGCCGCGACGGCGACGACCAGGCTGCCGCGACAGTGTTCAACCTGGCCATGGTGGGGCTGACGCGGCTCGCTGCGGCCCAGGTGCTGCGCGTCTACGACTTCGCGGCCGTGGGACGGCTGGTCGATGTCGGTGGCGGGCATGGTGAGTTGCTCGCTGTCCTGCTCGCGGCTCAACCGCGTTTGCAGGGCACCCTGTTCGATCTGCCGTCCGCAATCGCCGGGGCGGGAGCGCATCTGGCCTCGGCCGGGGTCGCCGAACGTTGCGAACTGATCGCCGGTTCTTTCTTCGAGTCGGTGCCGGGGGGCGGCGACGTCTATCTGCTCAAGAGCATTCTGCACAGCTGGAGCGACGAGCGGAGCAGAGTCATCCTGGATAACTGCCGCACGGCGATGCCCACCGGCGCGAGACTGCTGCTGGTCGAGCGCGTCATGCCGGAGCGAATGAGCGGCGTTGCGGACGAGCGATCGGTGGCGCGCTCGGACCTCCACATGCTGGTTGGCTCCGGCGGCCGCGAGCGGACGCAGACCGACTTTCGGACACTGCTCGCCGCGTCCCGCTTCGAGGCCACGCGCTTCATTCCGGCCGGGCCGGATTTCTGGGTGATCGAAGCCGTCGCCGATCCGCGGGCATTGTCCGGTCCGTCGGGGTAGTCCGGTCATCCGACAGGACCCTGTTCTGACGGGTGCGTCGGCGACCCGTGTTGCGCGAGGTAGGCGGGGAACGCGCACAGGATCATGCGCGTCGACGCGAGCCTGCGACTTATCAGCGACGAACTGGGCAGTCGGGCGATGCGCAAGGCCAGATCGAATCCCTCCTCGACGAGATCCACGACGCGGTCCGCCAGCGTGACGTCGACTGTCGCCGGGCTACGTGATGGCGCTGCTGGCCGGAGGGGCCGAATTCTTCGGCGGCCTGATGCT
>CAYGZN010000224.1:0-5664 GCA_964354355.1 uncultured Burkholderiaceae bacterium
GGCCGTGTAGCCGACGTTCTCGAGGTCGTTGTGCTTGCCCCCGGCGCGCACACTGCGCTGCGACGTGGTCGCGCGCTTGTATGGTCGGTGCTCCTTGCCCAGGAACACGTCCTTGAACTGCACCATGCCGCTGTTGGTGAACAGCAGCGTCGGATCGTTGGCCGGCACCAGCGACGACGAGCGCACGATCGTGTGGCCCTTCGACTCGAAGTACCCGAGGAACCTGCTGCGGATGTCGGCCGACTTCATGTCGTTGATTTGTCGAAGAATTTTGTTCAACAGACGAGGATAGCACAGGGCGATTCCAAACCCTGCCCGCGAGTGCGCCATTCGGGGCGCGGGCAGGCCCGGGCGCGCCGCCGGAGAAAACCGCTACCATCGACCTGCCGCGTGGCCGGACCCGATCCGGCGCCCGGCACAACGGACCGCCTCGAATGCACCGAAACACGCCCGCCGCCCTCGAAGGCATCCGCGTCCTGGACCTGTCGCGCGTGCTGGCGGGGCCGTGGTGCGCGCAGAACCTCGCCGACCTCGGGGCCGAGGTGATCAAGGTCGAGCGCCCCGGCGCCGGCGACGACACGCGCAGCTGGGGTCCGCCGTTCCTGAAGGCGCGCGACGGGTCCGACACCACCGACTCGGCCTATTACCTGGCCGCGAACCGCGGCAAGAAGTCGATCACCGTCGACATCGCCACCGCCGAAGGCCAGCGCGTGGTGCAGGCGCTCGCACGCGCGAGCGACGTCGTGCTCGAGAACTACAAGGTCGGCCAGCTGCGCAAGTACGCCCTGGACTACAAGAGCCTGTCGGCCCAGCAGCCCGGCCTGATCTACTGCTCGGTCACCGGCTTCGGCCAGACCGGGCCGTGGTCGCACCGCGCCGGCTACGACTTCATCATCCAGGGTCTGGGCGGCCTGATGTCGATCACCGGCGAAGCCGACGACCAGCCCGGCGGCGGGCCGCAGAAAGTCGGCGTGGCGGTGTCGGACCTGATGACCGGCATGTACGCGACGCAGGCGGTGCTGGCCGCGCTGATCCATCGCGGCCGCACGGGCGAGGGCCAGTACATCGACATGGCGCTGCTCGACGTCCAGGTGGCGATGCTGGCCAACATGAACACCAACTACCTGGCCAGCGGCAAGCCGCCGCACCGCTGGGGCAACGCGCACCCCAACATCGTGCCGTACCAGACGTTCAAGGCGTCCGACGGCTGGATCATCGTGGCCACCGGCAACGACGGCCAGTACCGGCGGTTCTGCGAGCTGGGCGGCCGCCCCGAGCTCGCCGCCGATCCGCGGTTCGCGCGCGTCTCCGACCGGGTGCGCAATCGCGGGCTGCTGGTGCCCGAACTGGAGGCGATGGTCGCGACCAGGACGTCCCGGCAGTGGATCGACGGACTCGAGCACGCCGGCGTGCCCTGCGGCCCGATCAACGACCTGGCGCAGGTCTTCACCAATCCCCAGGTGCTGGCGCGGCACATGCGCATCGACATCGAGCGCGCCGATGCGGGGCCCGTGCACCTGGTGGCCAGCCCGATCAAGTCTTCCCGCACGCCGCCGCGCTACACGCTGCCGCCGCCCCGGCTGGGCGAGCACACCGACGAGGTGCTGAGCGGCCTGCTGGGGTACGACGCGCAGCGCATCGAAGCGCTGCGCCGCGACGGGATCATCGGCGGTGCGTGAGGCCACGAGCTCGCCATGACCGCACCCCGACGCGCCGGCGGCCGCCCCGCACCCACCTGGCAGAACGCCACGGTCGCCGCGCTGGCCGCGATCGTGCTGCTGGTGGCTGCCACCGTCGGTGCGGCCGTGTGGCTGGCGGTCGTGTTCGAGCGACGCGAGGCCGCCGCGCTGCTGGGGCGCCACGCGAACCAGGTCGCGCTGCAGCTGCGCTCGCGCCTGCTCGAGACCGAGCAGCTGCTGCTGTTCACCGGCGACCGCTACCCGAGCGCCCCGGCGAGATTCCAGTCGGACATGGAGTCGCTGCTCGCGGCCAACCCGGCGCTGCTGCGTGCGGAGCTGCGCACCCGCGGCGGGCTGCTGCTGCAGGCCGTGGACGCGCCGGCGCCGCGCCCCGCGCTGCCCGACCCGTCGCGCCAGTCGCCGGGCGTCGAGGCGAGCGGCGCGATCGAGTCGGCCGCGCAGCTGAATCGGCTGACCTACTCGCACCCCTACTTCACGCGGATCGGCGAGGGCGGCATCGAGCTGCTGGAGCTGGTCGTTCCGACCGGCGACGCGCCGGCCCCGCTGATCGTCGCGACGTACTCGCCGCAGCGGATGATCGACCACCTGATTGCGCGGGACACGCCTCAGGACCAGCGGTATTCGCTGACCGAGACCGACGGCACCGTGGTCGTTCGCCAGCCCTCGCTGGAGGTGATCGGCCGGCCGATGCAGGTGACCAGCACGCTGTCGCTGCCCGGGACGTCGCTGATGCTGCGGGTCGATGCCCCGGCGCCCGTGCCGCGGCTGATTCCCAACCTGCAGATCGGACTGGTCGCGGCCATGTCGGTCGGACTGGGCCTGGCGCTGTTCATGCTGCTGCGCGACGTGCGCCGCCGCGATGCCGCCGAGCACGAGCTGCGCCAGCAGGTCGCGTTTCGCCGCGCGATCGAGGACGCGATGGTCAGCGGACTGGCGGTCTTCGACATGGCGGGGCGCATCGTGCACGTGAACGCCGCGCTGTGCCGCATCACCGGCTTCGCCCGCGAGGATCTGGTCGGCGCGTCCGGGGCGCTGCCCTTCGCAACGGCCGAATCGACGCGCGACTACCGCGCGTTTCGCGAGTCGCGGGCGCAGGCGCGCCACAATGGCGACCCGGACGCGGTGCGAGGCTTCGAAACGATCCTGCAACGCAAGGACGGAACCCGTTTCCCGGCCATGGTCTCGCAGACCGCGATGCTGGACGCCGACGCCCGCCAGACCGGCTGGCTGACGCTGTGCGCCGACCTGACCGACCAGAAGCAGGTCGAGGATCTGGCCCGCCGGCAGCAGGAGATCCTGCAGTCGCGCTCGCGGCTCGCGACGCTGGGCGAGCTGGCCTCGACGCTGTCGCACGAGGTCAACCAGCCGCTCGCGGCGATCACCAGCTTCGCCGCGGCGTGCGAGAACCTGCTCGCCCGCCACCCCGAACGACCCGAGCCGATCCGCCAGGCGCTGCGCGGCATCAAGGCGCAGGCCGAACGCGCGGGCCAGGTGATCCACAGCGTGCAGTCGTTCCTGCGCCGGCGCGCCATCGAACGCACCGCCTGCGACCTGGCCGGCCTGATGCGCGGACTCGAGCCGCTGATGCGACTGCAGGCGGTGCGGACCGGATCGGTCATCGACATCCAGGTGCCGGCCGGCGCGACCGTGTTCGCCGACCGGATCATGCTCGAGCAGGTGCTGCTCAACCTGACGCGCAACGGCTTCGAAGCGATGGCCGAGATCCCGCCCGAGCGGCGCGTGCTCGAGCTGCGGGCGCGCCCGGTGCACGACGACGAGCGCGGCGACCGCATCGAGGTGTCGGTGCTGGACCGGGGCCCGGGCGTGCCGCCCGAGGTGCTGCCGAACCTGTTCACGTCGTTCTTCACGACCAAGAAGGACGGCATGGGCCTGGGCCTGAGCGTGTGCCGCTCCGTCATCGAGCAGCACGGCGGCCAGCTCGCTTACCGGCCCCGCGTGCCCACGGGCGCGATCTTCTCGTTCGACCTGCCTGCCTTCGCGAGCGCCGCCCGCAACGAGCGGCCGCAGGATCGGGAGCCGGCTCCGCCGCCGGCGGCGAAGCGATGAGTGCCGAGCCGATCGATCCCGGGCCGATCGAGGGCACGGTCCACGTGGTCGAGGACGACGCGGCGCTCGCCGAGGCACTGTGCCTGCTGTTCGCGTCGCGCGGCGTTTCGGCGCAGCCGCATTCGAGCGGCGAGCAGTTCCTGACGATCGTGGACGCGACCTGGCCCGTCGGCCCGGCCTGCGTGCTGCTCGACGTGCGCATGCGCGAGCTGTCGGGCCTGGAGACGTTCGACCGCCTGCGCGTGCGCAAGCCGCACCACCCCGCCCCGGTGATCTTCCTGACCGGTCACGGCGACATCTCGATGGCGGTCGACGCGGTGAAGAACGGCGCGTTCGACTTCTTCGAGAAACCGTTCAGCGACAACCGCCTCGTCGACCGCGTGATGGAGGCGCTGCGCGAGTCGGCCGGCCGGCTGCAGCAGGCCGACAGCGCCGGCCGGGTGCGACAGCGGCTCGAGCGGCTGACTGCGCGCGAGCGCGACGTGATGGACCGGATCCTCGAGGGCAAGCTGAACAAGGTCATCGCCGACGACCTCGGCATCAGCATGCGCACCGTCGAGGTCCACCGCTCGAACGTGTTCAGCAAGATGGGCGTGCGCAGCGCAGTCGAGCTGGCCAGGCTGCTGGAGACCCTCAAATCGTGAGTGCACAGGCATCGAGCATGGACCCCGCCGCAATGACCTGCACCGCGCCCCCGCGTGACCGTGCACCGGTGTGCGCACGCCTGCTTGCCGCGGCGGCAACGGCCGTCGCCCTGTGCTTCGGCCTCGTCGCGACCGCCGTCGCGCAGGCCCAGAACACGGCACCTTTCCCGTCGCGGCCGGTCCGCTTCGTCGTGCCCTACCCGCCGGGCGGCCCCCTGGACCAGGTCGCCCGCGCGCTGGCCGACAAGCTGCGCGAACCGCTGGGCCAACCGGTGGTGGTCGAGAACCGCGCCGGGGCGGGCGGCAACATCGGCGCGGACTACGTCGCGAAATCGGCGCCCGACGGCCAGACGATCGTGATGGGCGCGGTCGCCACCCACGCGATCAATCCGTCGCTGTTCCCGAAGATGCCCTACGACGCGAACCGCGACTTCGCGCCGGTGATCCGGGTGGCCTCGGTGCCCAACGTGCTGGTCTTCAACCCGCAGACGCAGGAGCGCCTGAAGATCGCGTCGGTCCGCGACCTGCTGGACTATGCTCGCGCTCACCCCGGACAGCTCAATTTCGCGTCCGGCGGCAACGGCAGCGCGGGCCACCTGGCCGGCGAACTGTTCAAGGCCATGGGCCGCGTCAGCATGGTGCACATCCCCTACAACGGCGCGGCCCCAGCCCAGCTGGGCCTGATGGCCGGGCAGACCGACCTGATGTTCGACAACCTCGCGTCGGCTGCGCCGCAGATCAAGGCGGGCAAGCTCAAAGCGGTCGCCGTCACCACCGCGCAACGCTCGACCTTCTTTCCGGAGCTGCCCACGGTGGCCGAATCGGGGCTGCCCGGGTTCGACATCAACACGTGGTTCGGCGTGTTCGCGCCGGCGGGCACGCCGCCGGCCACCGTGCAGCGGCTGCACGCCGAGTTCGCCCGCGCGCTGGCTTCGCCCGACATCCGCGAGCGGCTGGCGCGGCTCGGGGCCGAGCCCGCGCCACTGACCCCGGAGGAGTTCGCCCGCTTCGTTCGCGCCGAGCAGGAGAAGTACGCGCGCGTCGTCAAGGCGTCCGGCGCACGGGTCGACTGACGTTGCGGCGCCACGGCACGCCATCTATCTCTTGGCACGCCGGGTCGGTTAGTATTCCGGCACGGACGCAGGGCATGCCAACGATTACACGATTCCCCGGCGTCCATCGGGAGGAGACAGATCGATGAAGATCCGCAATCACCGCGACTTCTGGGCCGGCGTGATGTTCATCGCCTTCGG
>CAYGZN010000225.1:0-5632 GCA_964354355.1 uncultured Burkholderiaceae bacterium
GCCGACGAAGAATGGCCGCGTGGGACGCGGCCGATTCTGAAGGAGGCGAGGGCAGCCTGCGCAGCAGGCCGCGATCCCCGGAGCCGCCCGACGCACCTGCCGCAACGAGCCGCGCGATCCCCGGAGCCGCCCCGTGCACCCCTCGCCTCGCGCCGCGCAACCCGCAAGGCGACCCGGAACGCGACCGAACGCGTCATCACTCGCGCCTCGCCGCCCACGCCCGCAGCGACCCGTACAGCCCCTGCTTGGCCAGCAGCACCACCAGCAGGATCGCGATGCCCAGCGGCGCCATCCAGTGCGTGGTCAGCGACGCGAGGAACTCCTCGAGCAGCAGCAGCGCCAGCGCGCCGACCAGCGGGCCGACGATCGTGCCCATGCCGCCCAGGATCACCATCACGATGAGCTCGCCCGAGACGGTCCACGCGGTGTAGGACGGCGACGCGTACGCGGTCAGGTTCGCCAGCAGGAAGCCGGCGACCGCCGCGATGCACGAGGCCAGCACGTAGATCGCGAGCTTGAAGCGCAGCGTGCGAAAGCCCAGCGACTTCATGCGCCGCTCGTTGGCCTTGATGCCGCGCAGCGTGTAGCCGAAGCGCGCGTGCACCAGCCGCCACGACAGGTAAAGCACCGCGAGCAGCACGCCGAGGATCAGGTAGTACAGCTGCACCGGCGACGCGAGGTCCAGCGGGGCCAGCGCCGAGCGGGCGGCCAGGCGCATGCCGTCGTCGCCGCCGTACTGCTTCAGCGAGATGCCCAGGAAGAAGAACATCTGCGCAAAGGCCAGCGTGATCATGATGAAGCCCATGCCGCTGGTGCGCAGCACGACCAGGCCGGTCAGCGTGGCGATCGCCGCGGCGGCCCCGATCGCGACCGCCAGGTGCAGCCAGCCGTTGCCCAGCCCGTGAAAGCTCAGGATGCCGACCGCGTAGGCGCCCACCGCCAGGTACAGCGCGTGGCCGAAGCTGACCAGCCCCGTGTAGCCGATCAGCAGGTTCAGGCTGCTTGCGGCGATCGCGTAGATCAGGATGCGCCCGAACTGGGTCAGGTAGAACGGCTGGTCGAAGACGCGCGCGTAGACCGGCACCAGCGCGAACGCCGCCAGCAACGCGGCGACGAGCCACACGCGCGGCGATCGGACGGGGACGGATTCCGGAAACATCGGGCTCAGCCGTGGCGCACCGGAAACAGGCCTTCGGGCTTGAAGGCCAGCACGGCGGCCATCAGCAGGTAGATCAGCATCGAGGCCAGCGCGGGGCCGGCCGCCTGCGCAATGGCGGGCTCCATCAGCTTCGTCATCCAGATCGGCAGGAACACGCGCCCCAGCGTGTCGACGACGCCGATGATCAGCGCCGCCAGGAACGCGCCGCGGATCGAGCCGATGCCGCCGACGATGATCACCACCAGCGTCTGGATCAGGATCGACTCGCCCATGCCGGACTGCACCGAGAAGATCGGCCCGGCCATCAGCCCGGCCAGCCCGGCCAGCCCGGCGCCCAGGCCGAAGATCAGCATGTTCAGCTTCTTGATGTCGACGCCCAGCGCCGCGACCATCGGTCCGTTGGTGGCGCCGGCGCGGATCAGCATGCCGATGCGGGTGCCGTTGATCAGCCACGCCAGGAACACCGCCACCGCCAGCCCGACCGCGATGATCGCGAACCGGTACGACGCGTACGTGAAACCGAACAGCTCGACGGTGCCGGACAGCCATTCGGGTGTCTGCGAGTACAGCGGGCTGGGTCCCCAGACGATGCGCACCAGTTCGTTGAAGAACAGCACCAGCCCGAAGGTGGCCAGCACCTGGTCCAGGTGGTCGCGCTCGTACAGGCCCGACAGCGCAACGCGGTCCATCACGATGCCGACCGCCATCGTTCCCGGCACCGCCGCCAGCGCGCCCAGCAGGAACGAGCCGGTGGCGTTGGCGGTGGCCGCCGCGATGTAGGCGCCGACCATGTACAGCGAGCCGTGCGCCAGGTTCACGAAGTTCATGATCCCGAACACCAGCGTCAGGCCGGCGGCCAGCAGGAACAGCAGCACGCCGAACTGCAGGCCGTTGAGGACCTGCGTGAGAACGAGCGCGGCGCTCACTCAGCCCTTCACTTCATCGGGCACTTGTCGGCGAACGCGTCCCTGTAGTCCTTCAGCGGCGTGGCGATGGTCTTCAGCGTCATGCGGCCCTGGGCGTCCTTGACCGCCTCGAAGATGTGGAAGTCCTGGATCACGAAGTGGTTGGTGTTGTACTTGTAGCCGCCGCGAATCGACTGGAAGTCGGCGGCCGCCAGCGCCGCCATGAACGCCTTCTTGTCCTCGACCTTGCCGCCCACCTTGCGGATCGCCGAGTCGAGCAGCAGCGCGGCGTCGTAGCCCTGGGCTGCGTACTGCGACGGGATCCGCTTGTACTTGGCCTCGAACTCCTTGACGAACGCCTGGTTGGCAGCATTGGGGAAGTCCGGGCCCCAGAAGGTGCCGGAGATCACGCCCAGCGCGGCGTCGCCCATCGCGGGCAGGCCGATGCCGTCGGTGGTCGAGGCGGTCAGCAGCGGGATCTTGCCGCGCATGCCCGACTGGTTCCACTGCTTGATGAAGTTGATGCCCAGGCCGCCCGGCAGGAACGCGAACACGGCCTGCGGCTGGGCGGCTGCGATCTGCGCGATCTCGGCCGAGAAGTCCTGCGCGTTGACCGCGGGCCACAGCTCGCCGACGGTCGGGGTCGTGTAGAAGCGCCGGAAGCCCGCGACGAAGTCCTTGCCGGCCTGGTAGTTCGGGGCGATCGTCATGACCTTCTGGATGCCCTTGTCCATCGCGTACTTGCCGACGACCTCGGCCTGCTGGCCGTTCTCCCACGAGGTCGAGAAGAAGTACGGCGAGCACTGGGCGCCGGCGATCGGCGACGGCCCGGCGTTGGAGCCGATCAGGAACACCTCCTTGTCGGTGATCTTCTTGTGCACCGCCATCATCACGTTGGAGAACGTGATGCCGGTGATGATCGGCACGCGGTCCTTCTCGATCAGCTTGTCGACGATCTGGTTGGCCACGTCGGGCTTGAGCTGGCTGTCCTCGCGGATCACCTGGACCGGGACGCCGCCCAGCTTGCCGCCGTTGCGCTCGACGACCAGCATCAGCGCGTCGTACTGGTCCTGGCCCAGCGGGCCCTGCGGGCCGGACAGCTCGGCCATGAAGCCGATCTTCAGCGGCTGCTGCGCCAGCGCGCCGGCCGGCAGCAGGGCGGGCAGCGCGGCTGCGAGCGCCGACGACAGCGCGATCGCGCGCAACGGGGGGGTGCGGGTCATGGGTGTCTCCTTGCTTTGAGTGGGCGAAGTCTAAGGCCTTCGACAGGTGCCGGACAAGCGGCGGTCACGATCGGCCGATCCTCCGCGAGTGCCTGCGCGGCACGCAGCGTGCGGGCGACAGGAGTACAGTTTCGCGACGCGGACGCGCCGCGTCATGCAGGCAAGCGCACTGCGCCCAGGCGAGAGGCCCGCGGCGACCGGGCGCATCGGTCGAAAAGAACCACTGGGCAGGAGACAACAGGCATGAGAAACATCGTCGACGGATCGCGCCGGGCGTGGCTGGGGCGAACGGCACTGCTGGCCGCCGCACTGGCGCTTCCCGTTGCGGCGCCCGCGCAGGACGCCTATCCCTCCAAGCCGGTGCGGGTGATCGTTCCGTACCCGGCGGGCGGCGTGGTCGACCTGGTCGCGCGGGCCGTCACCGACCGGCTGAGCACCGACCTGGGCCAGCCGTTCATCGTGGAGGCGCGCCCGGGCGCAAGCGGCAACATCGGCATCGAGGCGATGCTGCGCTCGCCCGCGGACGGCTACACGATCCTGATGGGCGTGCCCAACCTCGCGACCAACCCGCTGCTGATGCCGGCCACCACCAAGTGGAAGACGGCGGACTTCGCCGGCCTGGGGCTCGTGGGCGCACCGCCCAACGTGTTCATCGTGCCGGCGTCGCTGCCGGTCAAGACGCTCAAGGAGTTCGTCGACTACGCCAGGGCGCGGCCGGGCCAGGTCAACGTGACCAACCCGGGGGTGGGCACGTCGAACCACCTCGGACAGGAGCTGTTCTTCAGCCTCACCGGCCTGGACCTGCAGAACGTGATGTACAAGGGCCAGCCGCAGATGATCCCGGACGTGGCCAGCGGACAGGTCTCGTTCAGCCTGATGACGCTGGCGCTGGCGGTGCCGCACGTGAAGGAGGGCAAGCTCAGGGCGCTGGCGGTCAGCGCGCCGCGGCGGGTCGCGGACCTGCCGGACGTGCCGACCGTGGCCGAGGCAGGCTACCCCGACGCGATGTTCCTGCCGTGGTACGGGTTCGTGGCGTCGGCCGCCACGCCGAAGGACATCGTGAAGAAGCTGTCGGACGCGATCCAGCGCGCGCTGGCCGCACCCGAGGTGGTCACGCGCCTGGAGAAGCTGGGCGCGCTGGTGACGCCGATGAGCGGGCCCGAGTTCGACAAGCTGATGGCGAGCGAGTCGGTGCGCTGGGCCGCGGTGATCAAGCAGCGCAACATCAAAGCGCCCGAGTGAACGCCGCGCCGGTGATCCGGCTGCACGCGCGCGACAACGTCGTCGTCGCACGCGGTGACGTCGGCATCGGAACCACGGTGCCCGCCGAGGGATTCGTCACCCGCAGCCAGGTGCCGGCGGGCTACAAGATCGCGGCGCGCGCGATCGGCAAGGGCGAGCCGATCCGCAAGTACGACGTGGTGGTCGGCTTCGCGGCGACCGACATCGCGCCCGGCACGCTGGTCCACGCCCACAACACCGAATTCCGCGAATTCGACCGCGACTACGCGTTCGCGCGCGACTTCCGCCCGGTGGCGCTGCTGCCCGACGCGCAACGCGCGACCTTCCAGGGGATCGTTCGCGCCGACGGGCGTGTCGGCACGCGCAACTACGTCGGCATCCTGTCGACGGTGAACTGCTCGGCGACCGTCGTGCAGCGCATCGCGGCGTGGTTCACGCCCGAGCGGCTGGCGCCGTTTCCCCACGTCGACGGCGTCGCCGCGTTCAGCCACGGGCTGGGCTGCGGCATGGAGGCCACCGGCGAGCCGATGGCGCTGCTGCGCCGCACGCTGGCTGGCTACGCGCGCCACCCCAACTTCGCCGCGGTGCTGATCGTGGGGCTGGGCTGCGAGCGCAACCAGCTGTCCGGCCTGCTCGCCGACAGCGGACTTCAGGACGGCCCGCACCTGCGCACGTTCGTGATGCAGGACACGGGCGGCACGCGCCGCACGATCGAGGCCGGCGTGGCCGCGGTGCGCGAGCTGCTGCCGTTCGCGGACGGTGCGCGGCGACAGCCGGTGCCGGCCAGCCACCTCGCGGTGGGCCTGCAGTGCGGCGGCTCGGACGGCTTCTCGTCGATCACGGCCAACCCCGCGCTGGGCGCGGCGATGGACATCCTGGTGCGACACGGCGGCACCGCGATCCTGTCGGAGACGCCCGAGATCTACGGCGTGGAGCACACGCTGACCTGCCGGGCCGCGTCGCGAGAGGTCGGCGAGAAGCTCGTCGAGCGCATCCGCTGGTGGAAGGACGTGTACTCGGTCGGGCGCGACGTGCAGATCAACGGCCGCGTCAGCCCCGGCAACCAGGCCGGCGGCCTGGCCAACATCTTCGAGAAGTCGCTG
>CAYGZN010000226.1:0-5595 GCA_964354355.1 uncultured Burkholderiaceae bacterium
CGCCCGCCGTGCCGCAGGGGTCGTCGCTCGCCGTGCCTCGGGCTACGACGCCAGTCGCGCGGCCGCTGCGTCGATCGCCGCCTTGAGCTCCGGGTAGCTGCGCGTGACCGGGAACTGCGGGAACTGTGCCGCGATCGATTCCGGCGGGTGGATGAAGAAGCCCGCGTCGGCCGCGCCCAGCATCGCCGTGTCGTTGTAGGAATCGCCGGCGGCGATCACCTTGAAGTTCAGGCCGTGAAGCGCGTTGACCGCCGCGCGCTTCTGGTCGGGCATGCGCAGCCGGTGCGCGCGAACGAACCCCTGCGCGTCGACCTCGAGACGATGGCACAGCAGCGTCGGGCGTCCCAGCTGGCGCATCAGCGGGTCCGCGAATTCGTAGAAGGTGTCCGACAGGATCATCACCTGGTAGCGGCTGCGCAGGTCGTCCAGGAACTCGCGTGCGCCGGGCAGCGGGCCCATGCTGTCGATGACCTGCTGGATGTCGGCGAGCTTGAGCCCGTGGCGCTCGAGCAGGTCGATCCGCAAGCGCATCAGCCGGTCGTAGTCGGGCTCGTCGCGGGTGGTGCGGGACAGCTCGGCAATGCCCGAGCGCCGGGAGAATTCGATCCAGATCTCGGGGATCAGCACCCCTTCGAGATCGAGGCAGACGACCAGCAAGACGGGCTCCTCGGGCGGTGTCCGGCCGAGCGTCGGCCGGGTCGGGCGCCATGGTAGCCGAAAGTGCGGCACGCCCTGCGGTCCAGGCCGAGCGGCAGCTGGTGGGTCTGCGCACGCTGGTGCGGCTCGGGCGCCAGCAGGCGATCCGGCCGTGGCGGGGCGCGTCGCAGTGGGAGGGCGACCTGGACGCGCTGCTGGGCGTGGGGCCGTTCGCCGAGCACCTCGGCCTGAAGGTGCTGGCGCCGGTCTGGTGAGCGGCGCCAGCGGTGAACGGCACCGCGTGCGCCTTGACGGGCAGGCGCGTCGAAACCATAATGGTTCCATTATGGTTTCACATGCGCGGTCACCATGCCCACGACACTGACGCTGAAGAGCATCCCGGACGAGGTCTACGAGCGACTGAAGGCCTCGGCCGCAATGCATCGGCGCAGCCTGAACAGGGAGGCAATCGTGTGCCTGGAGGCCGCGCTGCGGCCGACGAGGATGGCGCCAGGAGAAAGGATTGCCCGGGCGCGCGAACTGCGGGCGTCGCTCGCCCCGACGGAGTTCCGCGCACGCGACATCGACACATTGAAGCGGCAGGGACGCGAATGATCGTGGTGGACTCGAACGTGCTCGCCTATCTGTACCTGCCGGGCGAGTACAACGCGATTGCCGAATCGCTGCTCGAGAAGGATCCGCAGTGGGCGGCGCCCGTGCTTTGGCGAAGCGAGTTCCGCAACATCCTGGCGGGATTCATGAGACGACGGGCGCTCACCTTCGAGCAGGCGCATCGCCTTCAGCGGGAGGCCGAAGGACTGCTGGATGGCCTGGAATTCGAGGTCGATTCGCGCGGCGTGCTCGAACTCGTGCGCGACAGCGAGTGCTCAGCGTACGACTGCGAGTTCGTGGCGCTCGCCATCGAACTCGGGACCACAGTGGTGACGATGGACCGCAAACTGCTCCGCGCGTTCCCGGCGCACGCCGTCGCACTGACTGCGGGCTGACGCAGGCCCAACTCCGGCTGTAGGCCGCCCCGACAGCGAGGAGCCGCAGCGCGACCGGACCCTAGCGCGGCGGCACCGGATACGCCACTGCCACCAGCGAATCGCGTGCGCCGTCGCCGCGCGCGATCGCCGCGTCGTACAACGCCGCCACCGCCGGCATCACCGCCAGGTCGACACCGTGGCGCTTGGCCTCCTCGATCATCAGGCGCACGTCCTTGCGCGCCATCGCGATCTCGAACGACGGCGGCTCGAAGGGGCCCGAGGCGATCTTCGCGGCGCGCGCCGGCAGCATCGCGCCGGGGTTGAACTGCGCGAACAGGCCCATCGCGTCGGCCGGCGCGATGCCGACCGCGTGGGCCAGTCGGGCCACGTCGCCGAGCACCCCCGCCATGCCCAGCAGGGTCAGGTTGCCGAACAGCTTGAACGCGGCCGCGCGCTCGGGCGCCTCGCCCAGCCACGCGACCTTGCCGGTCATGCCCTGCAGCGCCGGCAGCAGCGCGTCGCACGTCGCCTTGTCGCCCGACACCAGCATCAGGCCGGTGCCGTCCTGCGCGTTGGACGGCGCCATGAACACCGGCGCGTGCACGAACACGCGACCGCGGCCGGCCCAGCGTTTGCAGCGCTCGGCGGTCGGGGTCACGGCGGTGGTCGTGTGGTCGACGATCCACGTCGAGGCGGGGATCGTCCCGGCCAGCGCCTCCAGCACCGCGTCGACCGACGCGTCGTCGGCCAGCGAGAGGTGGATGCGATCGACGCCGCGCACGGCGTCGGCAGCGTTTGCGCACGCGCGCGCGCCGTGCGCTTCCAGGGCTTGGGCCTTGGCGGCCGTGCGGCTCCAGACCTGGACCGAGTGACCGTTGGCGAGCATGCGCCGCACGAAGCCCGCGCCCATCAGGCCGGTGCCGAGAAATGCCAGTTTCATCGATGTCTCCCGTGGTTGGCCCGGATCGGCCGCTGCATCGACCCGGATCGAATGCGCAGTCTACGCGGGTCGCCGGGCCATCAGGAACATGACCGAGCCCAGCGCGGCCAGCAGCGACAGCACCGTGAACCCGGCGCGGTAATTTCCGGTCGCGTCGGCGAACACGCCGGCCAGCAGCGGCCCGCCGATCTGCCCGAGTGCGATCACCAGCGACGACAGGCCCAGGATCATGCCGATCGACTGCCGCCCGAAATAGTCGGCGCGGATCGCCTGCATGAACGGCCCCCTGACGCCCCACCCGAAGCCGTGCAGCACCGCGAACGCGACCAGCATCGCCGTGCCGGTCGCGTAGGTCAGCATCAGCAGGCCGCCGGCGTGCATCAGCATGCACGCGGCGGCGGCGCGCCGCTTGTCGATGCGGTCGCCGATCGCGCCGCCCACCAGCACGCCCGCCACCTGCGACAGCGTCATCAGCGTGATCACCAGCGACGCCTGCGTCACCGTGTAGCCGAGGCCCTGACTCATGTGGGTGATCGCGTGTACGTTGACGGCGGTCACCACCAGCAGCGCCAGCCCGTGGCCCAGCGACAGCAGCCAGAACGCGCGGGTGCGCAGCGCCTCGCGCGCGGTGAACTCGCGCTGGCCGTCGGCCTCGGCGGCCCCTCTGGAAGCAGCCCCGGTGGAAGTCGCACCGGCGTCGGACCCGCGCGGCGCGGCACCGGCGCTGCCCGTTGCGCCGGCCGACGTGCTGGCTGCCGTCTCCTGCGACGTGTCGATCGGGCCGCCCGAGGTCGCCGGCAACCCGTCGACGGTCTCGCCGACGTCGCGCGGGTGGCGCCGGAACACGCGGGCCAGCGGGAAGCCGACGGCGATGATCAGCGTGCCCGATGCGAACGCGGTCACGCGCCAGCCGAAGGTCTGCATCGACCAGGCGACCGCCGGCACGAAGATTCCCCCCAGCGCCAGCCCGAGCCCGACGAACGACAGCGCCCGCGCGCGGCGCCTCTCGAACCAGTGGATGATCGCGACGTTCAGCGGAAAGAACCCGGACAGGCTCGAGCCGAGCGCGATGACGATGACCGCGCCGTAGAACCCGGCCAGCGAGTCGATCCGGCTCAACAGCACGAAGCCGGCGCCCAGCAGCAGGATGCCCACTCGGATCAGGCCCTGCGCGCCGAAGCGATCGATGGCCCAGCCCAGCGCCGGGCCGATCAGCGCGGCTTCGGCGGACTGCATCGCCGCGGCGCCCGACAGCTCGGTCTTGCTCCAGCCGCGCTCCTCGTTGAGCACCGCGAAGTAGGCGCCGAACGCCTGGTGCAGCAGTCCGGCCTGCAGGAACTGGATGCCGCCTGCGGCGGCCACCATCCGCCAGCCGTAGAAGATCTTCATCGCGTTCGAGGATATCGCACGGGCGCGGGCGCTGCGGGGTCGCGGGCCGGCGCCGCTCGCACTTGCGCGCGAAATGGAACCTTGCGTTGGATCAAGGGTCGGCGCGATTCAGCCGGGCGCACGCGGGAATCGCGCTCGGGCGGCCCGTGCTTGCCGGTACCATGGGACGGGTTCCATCAGCCAACACTGCGGAGCGAACCGCCATGAAAACGAACCTCCTTCGGACCGCTGCAGCCGGTCTCTCGCTGTCCTTCCTGTGCGTCCCGTCGGTCCAGGCGCAGAGCGGGCAGGAGTTGCTGAAGATGCGCGGCTGCATGGAATGCCACGCCAGCGCCAAGCAGGTGTGGGGACCGTCGTTCTCCAACATCGGCAACCTGTACAAGGGCACGAAGGACGCCGAGGCGACGATGACGGCGCTGGTGCTGAAAGGCGGCACGGGTCACTGGGGCTCGCGCGAAATGCCGGCGCACCTGACCCGGCCGGTCACCGTGACCGAGGCCGAGGCGAAGCAGATGGCGCGCTGGATCCTGGCGCAGAAGTAGCGGATCTCTCGGGCCCAGCAGCCTGCGCGCGGGTTTGCGAACCGTGGTGTGACGGGCGTCAGACCTCGCGGTCGGGCTCCCCGGTCTGCGACAACAGCCACGCGCGGGTTCGTGCGCGCAATGCCAGTGCGGCCTGCCAATCGTCGCCCGCAGCGTTGATCGGTTCGCCGATGACCACGCGCAGCGACGCGGGCCGTGGCGGCCGGGGCGTGCCCGGCATCATCCGGCGGGTGCCCAGGATCGCAACCGGCACGACCGGTACGCGCCGTGACGCGGCCGTCAGGAACGCGCCCATGTGAAACGGCAGCATCCCGGGCTCCTCGCGGAACGTGCCTTCGGCGAACACCACGACCGGCTCGCCCCGCGCCAGGCAGGCGGCGATCGCGCGGGCGTCTTCGGCGCTGCGCAGCGGGTCGGCGCGCTCGACGAAGACCGTGCCCAGGCGCCGCAGCAGGGTGCCGGCCACGCGTTGCGGGGCCAGTTCCTGCTTGGCGACGAATGCGAGGCACGGCGGCAGCGTCGCGCTCAGCACCAGTCCGTCCAGATAGCTGGAGTGGTTGGGCACGACGATGCACGCCCGCTCCCGCACCCGCGTCGGGTCGCCGTCGACCCGGGGCAGCGCGCCCCACAGCCGCAGCATCGTTCGCGCACCGGCGCGCGCCACGGCACGCGCGCCGCCGACGTCGCGGCTGGCGAGGATCGCCGCGGCCCCCGCGGCCGCGACCAGCGCCGGCGTCGGGCTCGCCCAGGAGGTCCACACCGTGTCGGCGACCCGCCGCAGCGCGCGGCGAACCCAGGCGAGCGTGCCCGCAGCGGCCAGCCGCAGCATCTGCTGCCACGGCGGCCGCGAGGTCTCGCCGAGGGTGCCCTGCTCGAAGCGCTCGCGGCAGGCCGCACGCCGGATCTTGCCGCTCGAGGTCTTGAGCACCGCCCGCGGCGGCGCAAGCACCACCTCGTCGGCGGGCAGGCCGATCAGGTCGACCGCGAGGTGGCCGATCTCGGTGACGATGCGCTGGCGCTCGGCCGGGTCGGTTTCGGTGGTCTCGGCGAGCACGATCAGGCGCTCGGTGCCCTGTGAGGCGTCGCGCGCGGGAAAGAC
>CAYGZN010000227.1:0-579 GCA_964354355.1 uncultured Burkholderiaceae bacterium
TATCTAATAAATAACATGAGGTTGTGCTGACCCGGGCCGAGCCGGAGTCACTGGCGACGGGCGGGTTCGCCCGTCGTGCACTCAGGCGACGCGCACCGGGTCCGCAGCCAGGTTGGCCTCGGAAACCTGCCGGTTCAAGGTCCAGAAGTCGTACAGGTAGCCCAACCCGAACAGCCCGAAGGTCAGCAGCCAGACCAGTCCGCTGATCCACTTGCGCAGGTAGAAGCGGTGCAGGCCGAACAGGCCGAGGAAGGTCAGCAGGATCCACGCAACCGAGTAGTCGAATCGGCCCGCACGAAAGCGCCGGTCGGCCTGGCGGTCCATCGACGGGATCAGGAACAGGTCGACCAGCCAGCCGATGCCCAGCAGCCCGAGCGTGAAGAACCAGATCGTGCCGCTGACCGGCTTGCCGTAGTAGAAACGGTGCGAGCCGGTGAAACCGAAGATCCACAGCAGGTAGCCGATGACCTTGGAGTGGGTGTCGGCTTGCGGGGCAGGGGCGGTCATTGGGTACTCCGTTCTTGACCCGATTCATCTGGGGGCCGACGATCCGGGTACAAGGGCCTGCGAGGCGGCGGC
>CAYGZN010000227.1:589-5575 GCA_964354355.1 uncultured Burkholderiaceae bacterium
CAGACCGACCAGATTGAGCCGGCGGTCGCGCGCCGCGTCCGAGCGCTCCACCCATCCCTTGGACTCGAGGCGGTCGATGACGCCGCCGATCGTCGTGCGGTCGTAGCCGATCAGGTTTCCCAGCGATACCTGGTCCAGGCCGGGGTGCCGGGCGGCCGCAGCGAGCGCTGCGTACTGCACCGGCGTGAGGTCTTCGCCGACGCGCTCGGCGAACAGGCGCACCGCCACCTGCTGCAGCCGGCGCACCAGGTGGCCCGGCATCTGGTGGAGGGCGAGCGCCGGCCCCGGGGCGCTCACGCGAGACACCGCTCGACCGTCCAGCCGTACAGCCATTCGACGGCGTCGTAGTAGCGCGCGGGCGTGCGCCCGCGCCACAGCGAGTTGCGAACCAGCCGCTCGACGCCGCTGGCGTGATACAGGCGGCCCATCTCGCGGGCCGACAGCACGACCCGCGCGGTGCGGGTGATCCGTCGCGACTCGTACAGCCGGAAAGCCGCCGGCAGGTCGTGGTCGCAGCCTCGGATCGCCTCGCGCAGCGTGACGGCGTCCTCGAGCGCCATGCAGGCGCCCTGCGCCAGGTACTGCAGCATCGGGTGTGCCGCGTCGCCCAGCAGCGTCGAGCGTCCGGTGCCCCAGCGCTCGACGGGCTCGCGGTCGGCCGTCGCCCAGCGCTTCCACGACGTCGGCCGGGTCAGCAGCTGCTTCGGGCGTGGGTGGATTGCGTCGAAGTACGATTGCACTTCTTCGGGCGAGCCTTCGCGCACGCCCCACTGTTCCTTGTCGCGGCTGTGGAAGGTCACGACGAGGTTGAACTGCTCGCCGCCGCGCAGCGGGTAGTGCACCAGGTGGCAGTTGGGGCCCGCCCACAACGCGGCTGCGTTCCAGCGCAGATCGGCCGGCATGTCGTCGCGGGGCACCACCGCGCGATACACGACGTGGCCCGACACGCGGGGCCCGTCACCCAGCAGCGTACCGCGCACGACCGAGCGCACGCCGTCGCACCCGACCACGGCCGCCCCCTCGAACGTGCGACCCGAGTCGTCGACGAGCCGCACGCCGCGATCGTCGTGCTCCATGCGATCGATCCGGCAGGAGGTGTGCACGCGCACCGACGGCGTCTGCTGCACCGCCTCGTAGACCGACTGGTGGATGTCGGCGCGGTGGATCACCGCATACGGGTTGCCGAAGCGCTCGCGAAAGGGTGCCCCGACCGGCATGCGCCCGACCTCGCTGGCATCCACCGCGTCCATCATGACCAGTTCGTCGGTGTAGACGGCCCGGCCACGGGCCTGCGGTCCGCAGCCCAGCGCGTCGAGCGCCGCGAAGGCATTGGGGCCGAGCTGGATGCCCGCGCCGATCTCGCCGATCTGCGCGGCCTGCTCCAGCAGGTCGACCGTATAGCCCAGCTGCGCCAGCCCCGCGGCCGCAGCCATGCCGCCGATGCCACCGCCCACGACCAGGATCGGGCGCGGGTCCCGCGATGGGGCACTCATCGCGGGCCACCCTGCGCGGCCATGTCGCGCAGCGGCTCGAAGACGCCGAGCTTGCGCAGCACCGGCGATTCGTCGGCCATCACCAGGAACGCAGGGCTGCGCGTCGAGCGGTTGGCCAGCCTGACCTGTGCGAACCCCGCCGCGCAGAACGTGTCGGCCTGAACGAAGGGCAGCGTCGTGTCGTCGACCTGTGCGTGCCCGTCGCCCTGGACCACGTGCAGCACCCGCGCGGCCGACATCGGCGCCAGCGCCACCTCTTCGCCGGGGCGCAGCATCAGCGCCGAGAAGGCCATCGTGTTCAGGCAGTCGCCGCCGGTCTCTGGATTCACGTACGCCAGCTGCGCCGGCACTCCCGCGGGCGTCGCCGCAGCCAGCGCCTCGAGCGCGGCGCGGGTGCGCCGCCATTCGTAGCGCAGCACCGGATACGCGTCGCCGCTGCGGCGCGCCTGGCGGACCGGAACCAGCCCGCCTGCCGCGTACGCGTCGCGCGCCTCCGCCGGCGCCTGGCGCGGCCCCTCGACGGCGTACGACGCGTCGAGCTGCACGATCAGCGGCAGGTCGAGGATGTCCAGCCAGATCATCGGGCCTTGCCCCTCGTGGCGATGCTCGTGCCACAGCCCGGTCGGCGTCAGGATCAGGTCGCCGGGGTGCATCGGGCACGACACGCCGCCCACGACGGTGCGCGCGCCGTCGCCCTCGACGACCACGCGTGCGGCGTTCGGCGTGTGCCGGTGATTCGGGGCCGTCTCGCCGGGCAGCACCAGCTGCATGCCCAGGTACAGCGACGCGGTCGCCTGCAGGTTCTCCAGGCCGCGCCCAGGGTTGGACAGCACCAGCACGCGCCGCTCGGCCTTGTCCATCGGCGTGAGCTCGCCGGCGCGCAGCAGCAGCGGGCGGATCGCCGCCCAGGTCCACAGCGTGGGCCGCGTCCGGGTTCGCGGTGCGCCGGGCGGCAGCAGCGCCCGCAGGCTGGGCCACAGCGGCACCAGGTTCGCGGCCGACAGCTGCTCGACGTAGTCGGCGGGAAGGTCGGACAGGGCTCCGAGGTCGCTCATGCCGGTCTCCGGGTCTTCGGGTATGGGGTCGCGCAGGCGCGCGCTAGATGATCAGTATACTGATGATCAGCATGCTGTCACTCAGCCGCGGCTAGACCGGCACCGTGTAGTTCAGCGGCATCCGCCCGCCGTCGACGTACAGCACCTGGCCGGTGATGTAGCTGGCCGCGTCGCTGGCCAGGAACGCCACCGCGTCGGCGATCTCGGCCGGCTCGCCCAGCCGCTTCATCGGCGTGCGGCTCATCAGCCGGCGCCGCGCGTCCTCGCTGGAGAGCACCGCGTTGCGCGCCAGCTCGGTTGCGATCGTGCCCGGCCCGACCGCGTTGACGCGGATGCCGTGCTCGACCAGCGCCAGCGCCGACACGTGGGTCAGCTGGTTCAGGCCGCCCTTGCTGACGTTGTAGCTGGCCAGGTTGGGGATGGCCAGCACCGCGTTGACCGAGCTCATGTTGACGATCGCGCCGCCCCGGCGCGCCACTGCGCCGGCACCGCCGCCCGCACGGCCAGCCGCGCGGGCGGCGGTGCCGCCGTGCGCGTGGCCGGCGATCATCGCGCGCGCGGCGCGCTGCGTCATCAGGAATGCGCCCTTGAGGTTCACGCGCAGCACGCGGTCGTAGTCGGCCTCGGTGATGTCCAGGAAATCGCACGTGTGCGCAACCCCGGCGTTGTTCACCAGGATGTCCACGCCGCCGTAGGCCGCGATGGCGGCCGCAACGAGCGCGTCGCAGTCGCTGGCGGCGCCCACGTCGCAGCGAACGAAGCGCCCGCCGATCTGCTCCGCCAGCGCCTGGCCGCGCCCGACGTCGACGTCGGCGACGACGACCCGGCAGCCGTCGGCGGCGAGCCGCCGCGCGCACGCCTCGCCGATGCCCTGAGCGGCGCCGGTGACGATCGCGATCCGCCCGTCGAGTCCAAATCCAATCGCTGCCATCGGGGTCTCCCGGAAGTGTGTCCGTGATGATCGCCTATAATTCGACGCCTGACCCGAGGCCATCGATGTGCCCGGCCCCGTCGACGGTCCGTTCGCTGCACCCGGGCGCCCCCCTTTCGATGAACCCCGACGCGCAACTCCTGTGGAAGGCCCCCCGCTGGGCGCTGGCGGTGCTGCTGGCCAGCCTCGGAATGCTGGGCCCGTTCGCGATCGACACCTACCTGCCGGCGTTCGCGGGCATCGCGCGCTCTCTCGACGCGTCGCCGGTCCAGATGCAGCAGACCCTGTCGGCCTACCTGTTCGGGTTCGCCTTCATGAACCTGTTCCACGGCGCGCTGTCCGACGCCGTCGGACGTCGCCCGGTCGTGCTCTGGGGAATCGGCGTGTTCACGCTGGCCTCGATCGGCTGCGCACTGTCCACCAGCATCGGCGCGCTGGTCTTCTTCCGAGCGATCCAGGGGCTGTCGACCGGCGCCGGGATCGTCGTATCGCGCGCGGTGATCCGCGACATGTTCCCGCCCGCCGACGCGCAGCGGATGATGTCGCAGGTTACGATCTTCTTCGGCGTGGCGCCGGCGATCGCGCCGGTGATCGGCGGCTGGCTCTACGTGCTGACCGACTGGCACGCGATCTTCTGGATGCTGGCGGCCTTCGGGCTGGCGCTGTGGGTCGCCAACTGGCGGCTGCTGCCGGAATCGCTGCCGCCGGGCCGGCGCCAGCCGCTGCACGTGGGCAACCTGATGCGCGGCTACCTGCAGATGGCCTCGAGCGGCCGGTTCCTGCTGCTGTGCCTGGCCAGCGGGATTCCGTTCAACGGGATGTTCCTCTACGTGCTGTCGTCGCCGGCGTTCCTGGGCGAACTGCTGGGCCTGGCGCCGACCCAGTTCTTCTGGTTCTTCTTCACGACGATCGGCGGCATCATCTCCGGTGCGTGGCTCAGCGGCCGTCTCGCCGGCAAGGTGTCGCACCGGCGCCAGATCCGCGCCGGCTTCGGCATCATGCTCGTCGTGTCGGTGGCCAACGTGACGGCCAACGCGCTGACCGTGCCGCCGGTGGCCTGGTCGATCCTTCCGCTGGGTGTCTTCGCGTTCGGCTGGTCGCTGATGGTCCCGGTCGTCACGCTGATGGTGCTGGACCTGTTCCCCGACCGGCGCGGCATGGCCTCGTCGCTGCAGGCGGTGATCGGCAGCGTGGCAAACGGCATCGTTGCCGGCGCGGTCGTCCCTGCGGTCATGCACTCCAGGCTGTCGCTGGCGATCGCGTCGATGGCGATGATGAGCGTGGGGCTCGTCGCGTGGATCGCGCTCAGGCTGCGCTGGCCCGATACGGGCCGGCGCGAGCACAGCCTGATCGCCGACGCGGGCGGGCCCGGCAGCTGAGCAGCGTTCGACACGTTCTGCACGACACGACCCAACCCCCAGGAGGAGAGCCGATGGACGTCAAAGCCGCAGTCGCGTACGAGCCGGGCAAGCCGCTGGTGATCGAGACGGTTCAGCTCGAAGGGCCG
>CAYGZN010000228.1:0-5574 GCA_964354355.1 uncultured Burkholderiaceae bacterium
GACCTCGAAGGGCAGCCGCGTGTTCCGCGGGATCATCAAGGGGTTGATCTCTTTGTTGCTCTTGGGATTGGTGGCCAGAATCCCCAGCCCGTGCGAGTTGACGTTCTCCTGCTTCACGGCGGCCAGCATCTTGCGGACCTTCTCCGCCAGCTCGCTCTGGTCGCCGCGGTATTGGGCCTCCAGGATGGCGGCGTGGATGGCCGCGCCCTGCGCGACGGCGGTGTGGGGCGAGATCTCGTCGTACGGCGGGCTGTTCTCCTACGCGCCCGGCCTGGCCACCCTGATGACGGTCTTCCTCTTCTCGCTGGCGGGGGTGCCGCCGCTGGCGGGATGGGTCGCCAAGTTCACGATGTTCCGCGCCCTCATCGACGCCGGTGGGTTCTGGGCCATCGCCCTGGCCGTGCTGGCCGGCTTGAACTCCGTGGTCGCGCTCTTCTACTACGCCAACGTTTCCCGGCAGATGTGGATGAGCCCGGTGCCCGACGACGACCGCACGCCCGTGCGGGTGCCGGCGTCGCTCGGGTTCGCGCTGCTGCTCACCGGGCTGCCCGATGCGTCGGTGCTGCTGCAGGTCGCACAGCGCGTTCTGGCGTGCCTGCGGGATCCGTTCGTGGTCGGCGAACGCGAGGTGTTCATCCGCTGTTCGGTCGGGGCCGCGGCGGCCGCACGCGGCGCCCCGCCCGATGCGACGCTGCTGACGCAGGCAGATCTGGCGCGCCGCGAGGCGAACGCCGCAGGCGGCAACGCGGCGCGGCTGTACGACGCCGCGCGGCTGCAGCACGGCTTCGACCGGCTGCAGATCGAGCACGACCTGCACCACGCGCTGGCACGGCGCGAGCTGAACGTGTTCTACCAGCCGCAGGTGGATGCCCGGACGCGCGAACTGGTCGGATTCGAGGCGCTGATGCGATGGCAGCGCGCCGGCACGATGCAGCCGGCGGCACGGTTCATCGAGATCGCCGAGGACACGGGCCTGATCGTTCCGATGGGCGAATGGGCGATCGGCGAGGCCTGCGCCGCGCTGGCCGCGATGCGGGCGGTGGGGCTGTCGCGCTGCCTGATGTCGATCAACCTGTCCTGCCAGCAGCTGCGCAACGCGCGACTGCCGGGCGTCGTGACCGACGCCGCCGGTCGACACGGGCTGACGTGCGCCGACATCGAGGTCGAGCTCACCGAATCCGGGATCATGCGCGACGCGGACAATGCGCTGCAGGCGCTCGCGCAGCTGCGCTCGCACGGGGCGGGCGTCGCGGTCGACGACTTCGGCACGGGCTACTCGTCGCTGTCGTACCTGACGCGCCTGCCGCTGACGACGCTCAAGATCGACCGATCGTTCGTGCGCGACGTGCACCGCTCGCGCCAGAGCCGCGAGGTGGCGCGCGCGATCGCCTCGATGGGCGGCCACCTCGGGCTGCGGGTCATCGCCGAGGGGGTCGAGACCGACGCGCAGTGCGCCGCGCTGATCGAGCTGGGCTGCCCGCTGCAGCAGGGCTATCTGCATGGACACGCCGTGGCCCTCGACGAGGCGCTGCGCTGGGCCGAGCCGTCGGCCGGGGGGAATCGATGAGCAACAGTCCTTCAGTCGCTGCCGGCGCGCTCAGCGCGACCGACGCCGCGCGCGCAGCGATCCGGCACCTCGCCGAGCGCAAGCTCGTGCCCACGCCCGGCAACTACCGGCGTGCCTGGTCCGAGGTCGGCGGTCCCAACGGCGGTGCCGATGCGGAGCAGGTTGCGCAGGCGGCCGTGCGCCTGCTGGCGCAGCGCGCGGCGCAGGGCGAGAAGGGATTCGCCGGGCTGACCGGCGCCGTGCGCGAACAGCGATGGAGCGAGGCCCTGCAGTCGCTGATCCAGATCGGGCGCCATCCGGCGCGCGGGGACTGGGGCGGGCTGCTGGCGACGCTGGTCGCGGCGGCGGCGGTGAGCGGGCGCGAATGGCCGAGCGCGCGGCGGCTCGACGCGCTGGCCGCAGCAGCGCGCGAGCACCCGGAGAACGACGGCGCGCTGCGCGCGCAGCTCGAGCTGCTGCTGGTGCAGTGGCGCATGGACCCGCACGCGAGCGTTCGAGTGGCGCACGAGCGCACGGAACCCGACGGCGGCCCGGACCGGGCCAACGGCGGCGCCCACGCAGCGGACGACTCGCCGACGCCCGCCGAGCTTCGCATGCAGCGCGACATGGCGCAGCTGCGCAAGGTCGACGCCGAGCTGCACGAGATCGTGCTGGCGCTGTGCGACAGCTTCACGTCCATCGCCGACGAGGGCAGCTGGGTCATCTCGCAGGTCGAAGTCGTTCGCGAGGCCGTGCGCGACGGCCAGGACCGGCGCTCGCTCGCCGCGGCGCGCACGCTGCTTCAGCAGGCCTCGGTCACGCAGCACGCGATCGCCCGCAGCCGCCGCGACGCGGTGGCCGCGCTGCGCGACCTGCTGCCGCAGGTCGTCGAGCAGATGAGCACCTTGGGCGCGCGATCCGGCGAATTCGGCGAGACGCTGCACGCGCACATCGACGCACTGTCGCAGGCCGATTCGGTCGAAGGCATCGCCGAGCGCGTGCGCAGCCTGCTGTCGGACGCGCGCGAGATGCAGCAGCACGTCGAAGACACCCGGCGTGACCTGTCCCAGGCGTCGAGCCGCGCGGTCGAGCTCGAGTCCGAGGTGGAGCGGCTCGAGCGCGAGCTTGCGCAGGCCAGCGAGCGGCTGATGACCGACCACCTGACGCGAACGGCCAACCGCGCCGGGCTGGAGAAGGCGTTCCAGTCGGCGATGGACGCGATGCGCGCCTGCGGCGGAGCGCTCGCGATGGGCCTGCTGGACATCGACGACTTCAAGAAGGTCAACGACGCGCTCGGGCACCATGCCGGCGATGGCGCGCTGAAACACCTGGCCGCGCTGCTGCAGAGCAAGGTGCGCAGTCAGGACACGGTCGCGCGCTACGGCGGCGAGGAATTCGTGATCCTGCTGCCCGGGCTGACCGACACCGAGGCGCGCGAGTTCCTGGTGCGCGTGCAGCGCGAGCTCACGCGCGAGGTCTATCTGTACGAGTCGCGGCAGATCTTCATCACGTTCTCGGCGGGCGCCACCCAGGTCCAGCCCCAGGACTCGATGGAATCCGCCCTCGGGCGCGCCGACGACGGCATGTACCAGGCCAAGAATGCCGGCAAGAACTGCGTGGCGATCGCCTGACGACGAGCCCGGGTCGCCGCAGCGGTCAGTCGATCAGGCCCCGGCGCAGGCAGTAGGCGGTGAGTTCGGCGTTGGACTGCATGCCGAGCTTCTCGAGCACGCGCGACCGGTAGACCGACAGCGTCTTGGGCGACAGGTTCAGCTCGGTGGCGATGTCGGACAGCCGCTGGCCGCGGGCCAGCCGCAGCATCGTCTGGAACTCGCGGTCCGAAAGCCGCTCGTGGGGCGACTCGGTGTCGTCGGCGGTCAGCCGTTCGGCCATCGCCTCGGCGATCGCCGGCGTGATGTACTTGCGCCCGCCGTGCAGCGAACGCACCGCGGCCACGATCTGGGCTGGTTCCGCCGACTTGTTCAGGTACCCCATCGCGCCGGCCTTCAGTGCCCGGATCGCGTACTGATCCTCCGGGTACATCGTCAGCACCAGCGTGCGGATCCGCCGGCCGTCGTCGGCCAGCGAATGAAGCACGTCGAGCCCGCTGCGCCCGGGCAGGTTGATGTCCAGCAGCAGCACGTCGAACGGTGTGTCGTGAAGCAGCGCACGCAGTTCGCCGTAGTCGGAGGCCTCGCCGACGACCTCGATGTCGCCGGCCTCGGTCAGCGATTCGCGCAGCCCGCGCCGGATCAGCGCGTGGTCGTCGACGATCACGACGCGGATCACGGTTCGATCGCCCGGTCGAGCCGGGCTGCGGCCTGTTCGGTCAGCGGGATCGTGACGATGACGGTGCTGCGCCCGGGCTGCGACGACGTCTCCAGCCAGCCATGAACCTGGCGCACCCGCTCGTGCAGGCCGAGCAGTCCGAACGAGCCCGCCTTGCGCAGGTCCTGCGCCCGCATGCCGACACCGTCGTCGGTGATCTCCAGCGACAGGGTATCGCCCTGCACGACGAGGTCAAGGCGCGCGTGGCGGGCATTCGCATGCTTGGCCACGTTGGTCAGCGACTCCTGCGCGACGCGGTAGACGGTGATCGCCACCTGCTCGGACAGCGCGATGTCCTCGCGGTTCGTCGACAGCGTCGCATCCACGCCGGTCCGCGTCGCGAATGCCGAGGCGAGGAATTCGAGCGCGGGGACGATGCCGGCGTCGAGCGCCGGCGGGCGCAGGTTGCGCATGATGCGCTGGACGGCCAGCACGGCCTGGTTCAGGGTCTCGAGTCCCTGGCGCGAGCGCGCGCGGACCGCGTCGTCGCCGTGCCGCTCGAGCCACGCGAGGTCGAAGCGCAGGGCGGTCAGCATGCCGCCCACGTCGTCGTGGATCTCGCGGGCGATCGCGGCGCGCTCCGCCTCGACGGCCTGCTGCAGGTGGTCGGCCAGCGCCCGGAGCTGGCGCTCGGACTCGGCGAGCGCGCGCTGCGCGGCGGCCTGCTCGAGCCGGCCGCGCGACGCGGAAAGCGCGTTGCGCAGCGCCGGCCCGAGTCGCTCGAGGTGGCCCTTGATCAGGTAGTCGTCGGCACCCGCGCGCATCGCGGCGACCGCCACGTCCTCGCCGATCGCACCGGACACGATCAGGAACGGACAGCGCAGCCCTGCGCCGCGCACCATCCGCAGGGCCTCGGTGCTGGAGAACGCCGGCAGGTGGTGGTCGGACACCACGGCATCCCACACGTCGGCGGCCAGCGCGCGCTGCAGTGCCTCGCCGGTCTCCACGCGCAGCGCCCGCGGCTCGAAGCCCTCCCGGCTCAGCTGGCGCAGCAGCAGCTCGTAGTCGAGTTCCGAGTCCTCGACCACCAGCAGCCGAAGCGGCTGCACACGCTCGTGGGCAGCGCCGGCCTGAGGCTGGGAACTGGCGGGTGCCAGCCCGCCTTTTCCGGCGTTTCGGGCGGGCGCGTGGGGCACAGAATCGGCAGGGACGGATCGGCTCGGCAAGACGGAGCCCGGACACTCGACGTGCCGGCGATGGTAGCACGCGAGGGTCCCTGGAATCGAAAGGCGGATCGGTCGCACTGTTCTAGACGGAGGAGCCGCAGCATGGCGATGCGTTCGATTCTGGCGGTAGACGATTCGGCGTCGATGCGCCAGATGGTCTCGTTCACGCTTCGCAACTCGGGCTTCGAGGTGATCGAGGCGGTGGACGGCCAGGATGCGCTCGCCAAGCTCGGCGACCGGGACGTGGACCTCGTGCTGACCGACCAGAACATGCCGCGCATGGACGGCCTGAGCCTGATCCGGCAACTGCGCGGCCTGTCGAGGTTCCGCAGCACCCCCATCCTGGTCCTCACGACCGAGTCGGGCGACGACATGAAGCAGGCCGGGCGCGCCGCCGGAGCGAGCGGCTGGATGGTCAAGCCGTTCGACCCGGCGCGGCTGCTCGAGGTCATCGGCAAGGTGCTGCCGCGGTGACGGGCGCGGGGAGCGGGCAGATGAACGACGCACCGACGCAGAGCCCGGCAGGCGAATCAT
>CAYGZN010000229.1:0-5552 GCA_964354355.1 uncultured Burkholderiaceae bacterium
CACGGCAGGCCGAGCTGTCCGCACTGGTCGCCACCCGGCCATTGCTCACGGCCGGAGATCTTCTGTCCGTTGACCACGTAGTGGTCGCCGCGGCGCTCGGCGCGCGTCTTGAGCGACGCCAGGTCCGAGCCCGAGCCCGGCTCGGAATAGCCCTGCACCCAGAAGTCGTCGCAGTTGTAGATGCGCGGCAGAAAGCGCTTCTTCTGCGCTTCGCTGCCGAACTTCAGCAGCACCTGCGCGCACATCACCGGCCCGAACGGCGCGATCGGCGGCGTGCCGGCCAGCCCGCACTCTTCCTCGAAGATGAAACGCTGCGTCGCGTCCCAGCCCGGCCCGCCCCACTCCTTGGGCCAGGCCGGCACGATCCAGCCCTTCTTGGCCAGGATCCGGTGCCATCGCACCAGGTCCTCCTTGGCCAGGTGGTCGCCATCGGCGATCCGCTGGCGCAGGTCCTGCGGCAGATTGTCGTCGAGCCAGCCGCGCACCTCGTCGCGAAAGGCCAGTTCTTCGGGGGAGTAGTTCAGGTCCATGTCGTTTCGTCCGCTTCCTGCAACATCCGCCAGAATACCTTGTCGGCGCCGCTCCCGGGGAGGGTGCCGAAGTCCATTTTCTCATGGGCGGCGGCCAGCGGAAACCGGCCTCCTGCGCCGCGGTCGCGATCGTTGGCGAAATCGGCCCGCGTGCGCGATCATCTCCTCACCGACCCCGAGGCCCCACCCGATGCACCCCCATCTGCACGCCGCCCGCACGCCCGAGAAACCCGCGATCGTGATGTCCGCGAGCGGCCGGACACTGACCTACCGCGAGCTCGAGGACCGCTCGAACCAGTTCGCGCAGCTGCTGCGCGCGCGCGGCCTGAAGCCCGGCGACCGGATCGCGCTGCTGATGGAGAACCACCCGAGGTTCTTCGAGGTCTGCATCGGCGCGCACCGTGCCGGCATCGTCTACACGGCGATGAGCACGCGGCTGACCGCGGCCGAGGCGTCCTACATCGTGACCGACTGCGACGCGCGGCTGCTGGTGACGACCCACGCGATGGCCGATGCGGCCGCCGAGCTGCTGCACACCACGTCGGGGGTGGCCACGCGGCTGATGATCGACGGCACGATCGCCGGCCACGAGGGCTACGAGGACGCGCTCGCCGCCCAGCGTCCCGAGCGCATCGCCGACGAGACCGCCGGCTGCGACATGCTGTACTCGTCGGGCACCACCGGCAGGCCCAAGGGCGTGTTCGTGCCGCCCGACAAGCCCGAGATCGACGCGAGCAACCCGCTGATCGAGATCGTGCGCAACCACTACGCCGTCGACGACCGCTCGGTCTACCTGTCGCCCGCGCCGCTTTACCACGCCGCGCCGCTGCGCTTCAACATGACGGTGCTGCGCCTGGGCGGAACCTGCGTGATCATGGAGCACTTCGACCCGGAGGACTTCCTGCGCCAGGTGCAGCGCCACCGCGTCACGCACACGCAGCTGGTGCCCACGATGTTCGTGCGGATGCTCAAGCTGCCGCCCGAGGTCCGCGCGCGCTACGACGTGTCGTCGCTGAAATTCGCGATCCATGCGGCCGCACCCTGCCCGATCCCGGTCAAGGAACAGATGATCGACTGGTGGGGCCCGATCGTCTGGGAGTACTACGCGGGCACCGAGGGCAACGGCATGACGCTGGTGCGCTCGCCCGAGTGGCTGGCGCACAAGGGCACGGTGGGGCGCGCCGTGGTCGGCACGCTGCGGATCTGCGACGACGCGGGCAACGAGGTCCCCACGGGCGACACCGGCATCGTGTACTTCGCCGACGGCCGCCCGTTCGAGTACCACAACGACCCGCAGAAGACCTCGAGCTCGCGCAACGCCAGGGGCTGGACGACGCTCGGCGACATCGGCCACGTCGACGCGCAAGGCTACCTGTACCTGACCGACCGCAAGGCCCACATGATCATCTCGGGCGGCGTCAACATCTACCCGCAGGAGGCCGAGAGCCTGCTGGTCACCCACCCGAAGGTGATGGACGTCGCGGTGATCGGCGTGCCCGACGAGGAGTTCGGCGAGCAGGTCAAGGCGGTCGTCACCCCGCGCGACATGCGCGAGGCCGGTCCCGGGCTGGAGGCGGAACTGATCGCCTTCTGCCGCCAGCATCTGTCGCCGATCAAGTGCCCGCGCTCGATCGACTTCGAGGCCGAGCTGCCGCGACACCCGACCGGCAAGCTGTACAAGCGGCTGCTGCGCGACCGCTACTGGCAGGGGCACTCGAGCCGGATCATCTGACCGGCGCGACGCGCGACAGCACGTCGGCGCCGTAGCGCTCGAGCTTGGTGGCCCCGACCCCCGGGACGCGGCCCAGCTCGGCGAGGTCCGCCGGCCTGCGCCGGGCGATCTCGGTCAGCGTGGCGTCGTGGAAGATCACGTAGGAAGGCAGCCCGTGTGCGCGGGCGACCTCGGCGCGCCACGCGCGCAGCCGCTCGAAGACGCGTGCGTCCTCGTCGGCCAGATCGTGCCGGGCCGCCCGGGCCGCGGCCGCGCCGGCGTCGGACCCGGCCTCGGCGGTGCGGCGACTGCGCCGCGCGCCCGCCCTGGCCGGGGCCATCCGTCGCAGCGACACCGGCTCTTCGCCTCGCAGCACGGGCTTGGCGGCCTCGGTCAGCTCCAGCACGCCGAACCGCTCGTGCGCGACGTTGAGCAGGCCGCGCGCCACCAGCTGGCGCAGCACCTGCTGCCAGCCCGGCGCGTCGAGCTCCGCCCCGATGCCGAAGGTGGACAGGCGGTCGTGGCCATTGGACAGCACCCGCTCGCTGCGCTGACCGCGCAGCACGTCGATCACGTAGTGCGCGCCGTAGCCGATGCCGCCGGCCTGGCGGATCCGGTAGATGCACGACAGCAGCTTTCGCGCCGCCTCGGTCGCGTCCCAGCGCTGCGGCGGCGTCAGGCAGTTGTCGCAGTTGCCGCACGCCTGGCTCGGCTCGCCGAAGTACTGCAGCAGCTGCACGCGCCGGCAGCCGTCGGTCTCGGCCAGCGCAACCATCGCGTCGAGCTTGGCCCGCGACACGCGCTTGTGCTCGTCGCCGGCCTCGGACTCGTCGATCAGCCGACGGTTCTGCACGACGTCGGCCAGCCCGTAGGCCATCCAGGCCAGCGCCGGCTGGCCGTCGCGGCCGGCGCGGCCGGTCTCCTGGTAGTAGCCCTCGACGCTCTTGGGCATGTCCAGGTGCGCAACGAAGCGCACGTCGGGCTTGTCGATGCCCATGCCGAAGGCGATGGTCGCCACCATCACGACCCCGTCCTCGCGCAGGAACCGCGACTGGTTCGCGCTGCGCTCGGCGGCGCCCATGCCGGCGTGGTAGGCGAGCGCGTCGAACCCTTCCTGGCGCAGCCAGGCGGCCGTCTCGTCGACCTTGCGCCGGGACGCGCAGTAGACGATGCCGGCGCTGCCCGCGGGGTGCTCGCGCAGCATCGCCAGCAGCTGTCGTCTCGGTTCGTTCTTCTCGACGATCGCGTAGCGGATGTTCGGCCGGTCGAAGCTCGCGACGAACTCGCGCGCCTCGACCAGCGCCAGCCGCTGGCGGATCTCCTGGCGCGTCTGCGGATCGGCGGTGGCCGTCAGCGCGATGCGCGGCACGTCGGGGAACTGCTCGTGCAGCACCGACAGCCCCAGGTACTCGGGGCGGAAGTCGTGCCCCCACTGCGACACGCAGTGCGCCTCGTCGATCGCGAACAGCGCCAGCCGCGACTCGTGCAGCAGCGCCAGGCAGCGCTCGGTCAGCAGCCGCTCGGGGGCCACGTACAGCAGGTCGAGCGCTCCGGTGCGCACGGCCTGCTCGACCGCACGCGCCTCGGCCGCACCGAGCGTGGAGTTCAGGAAGGCCGCGCGCACGCCGTTCTCGCGCAGCGCGTCGACCTGGTCCTGCATCAGGGCGATCAGCGGCGACACGACCACGCCGACGCCGTCTCGCACCAGCGCCGGGACCTGATAGCACAGCGACTTGCCCGCGCCGGTGGGCATCAGCACCAGTGCGTCCCCGCCGGCGACGACGTGCTCGACGATCGGCGCCTGCAGCCCCCGGAACGACGGATACCCGAAGACCCGCTCGAGCACGCCGCGCGCGGCCGCCAGGCCGGGCGCCTCGCGTGCCGGCGCCTCGCTCATGCGGCCCAGTTCACCAGCCCCGTCCAGGCCGTGAGCAGCACGACGCCGCCGAACACGATCCGGTACCACGCGAAGCCGACGAAGTCGTGGCTCGCGACGAAGCGGATCAGCCAGTGCACGCAGGCCAGCGCGCTGAAGAACGCGGTGACCAGGCCGACCGCGAACAGCGGCACGTCGGCCGCGGTGAGCAGCGCGCGGTACTTCCAGGAGTCGTAGACGCCGGCACCGATCAGCGTCGGGATCGCGAGGAAGAACGAGAACTCGGTGGCCGCCTTGCGCGACAGCCCGAAGATCATGCCGCCGATGATCGTCGCCCCCGAGCGGCTCGTGCCGGGAATCAGCGCGAACGACTGCGCGATGCCGAGCTTGAGCGCGTCGAGCGCGCCGAGGTCGTCGATGCTGGTGATGCGCGGCGGGCGCGCCAGGGCCTTCTGGCGACGCTCGACCCACAGGATGATCAGGCCCCCGACGACGAAGGCCAGCGCCACGGGCACCGGCTTGAACAGCACGGACTTGATCACCTTGCCGAAGGCCAGCCCCAGCACCACGGCCGGCAGGAAGGCGATCAGCACGTTGAGCGCGAAGCGCTGCGCGGCCCGGTCGGAGAACAGGCCCGCGAGCACGGCGCCGATCTTGACCCGGTAGTACCAGATCACCGAGAACATGGCACCGGTCTGGATCGCGATGTCGAAGACCTTGGCCTTCTCGTCGTGCCAGCCCAGCAGGCTTCCGGCCAGGATCAGGTGGCCGGTGCTGGAGATCGGCAGGAACTCGGTCAGCCCCTCGACGACACCGAGGATCACGGCCTTCACGAGCAGCGGCAGGCTGTGCAGGAATTCCATTGGGGAGGCGGTCGCGGCACAGGGCCGCGCGATTCGTGCGAAGCCGCGATGGTACCCGGTTCTAGCGGCCCCACCAGTGATGGAAGTGGTGCACCGGCCCGTGGCCCAGGCCGACCGACAGATCGCCGGCGCGGCGGATCGCTTCGGTCAGATATCGCTTGGCCTCGCGCACGGCGGTCGGCACGTCCGGGCGTTGCGGCAGCAGCGCCGCGATCGCCGCCGACAGCGTGCACCCCGTGCCGTGCGTGTTGCGGGTGTCGATCCGCGGGGCGGTCAGTTCGATCATCACGTCGCCGTCGTGCAGCAGGTCGATCGCGTCGCCGGGCAGGTGCCCGCCCTTGACGAGCACCCACCGCTGGCCCGAGTCGGGCAGCAGCCGTCGCAGCCGCTGCGCCGCGCGGCTCATCTCGCGCAGCGAGTCGGGCGCGCGCTCGCGCAGCAGCACGCCGGCCTCGGGCAGGTTCGGCGTGATCAGCGTGGCCAGCGGCAGGATCGCCTCGACCAGCGTCGCGGCCGCCTCCCGGGTCAGCAGCTCGTCGCCGCTCTTGGCGACCATCACCGGGTCAACGACG
>CAYGZN010000230.1:0-5543 GCA_964354355.1 uncultured Burkholderiaceae bacterium
CCGGACCCCGCAGTTGGCCTCGCTGCTGTTCCGCCGGCGGCAGACCTCGGTCGTTTCGAGCCCCTCGACCACCTGCATCAGGAAGACCGACTTCAGGCTGGTCGGGAGCCTGTCGACTTCCTCGGCCAGCGCCGCATGCATGCGCGCGCGAATCAGCGCGGCCAGCGGCCCGTCCTGCTCGGGGGCCGACTCGGCCAGCAGCGCGTCGAAGCGCTCGCCGTTCTCGGTGTCGCCGCCGGCGCCCCCGAGCTTCACGTAGCGCGTCTCGCGCCGGAACGCGTCCTGGATCTTGTGGCTGAGGATGCCGATCAGCCAGGTCCGCAGCGCCGACGTCCCCTGGAAACTGTCGCGCGCGCTCATCGCGGCCAGCAGCGCGTCCTGCACCGCGTCCTCGGCCAGGGCGTCGTCGCGGATGCGCCGCCGCGCGAAGCGAAGCATCGCCCCGCGATGCGCAGCCAGGTCCAGCGTGCTCGGCAGGACCGCAGCAGCGGGCGCCGGGACAGCCACCCGCGCCGGCGCAGCGACAGGGGCCAGCGCGGCGAATGGGGCGGCGGCACGCTCGAGTGTTGCGGTTGCGGGCATGGGTCTCTCCGGATCGGGGCTGCAACGGCGGCAACTTTGCCTGCCCGACATCACCCGGTTATGGCGGGCAGGTCTCGAATTGGTCACATCGGGCCCGCGGCCGCCGTGACCGTTTTGTTATCCTGCCGAGAGCGTGGCGCGACCCGGCGGGTCCACAATCCGCATCTTGACCGGAGCCTGGGATGGAGCAGCGGATACTCGTCGTGGAAGACCAGAAGGACATCGCGGACCTGATCGCGATGCACGTGCGCGACCTCGGCCACAAGGTCGACGTGGTGCACGACGGCGTCGCCGGGCTGGAGGCCGCCCAGAGCGGCCGGTACGCGATGGTCGTGCTCGACGTGATGCTGCCGGGTCGCGACGGGCTCGACGTGGTCCGGACCCTGCGGATGGATCGAAACCGCGTGCCGGTACTGATGCTGACCGCCCGCTCGACCGAGATCGACCGGGTGCTTGGGCTGGAACTGGGCGCCGACGACTACCTGACCAAGCCGTTCTCGATCCCCGAGCTGCAGGCAAGGGTCAAGGCGATGCTGCGCCGGCTGGAGATGGCCGGCCAGCCGCAGGAGGCCAGCCCCGAGCGGCTCGCTGCGGGGGACCTGACCGTGGACTTCGCGAGTCGCGAGGTCAAGCTGGCCGGCAAGCCGCTGCCCCTGACCAGCAAGGAGTTCGACCTGCTGGCGCACTTTGCGCGCCACCCCGGGCGCGTGTTCACGCGGGTGCAGCTGCTCGACGCGATCTGGGGAACGACCTACGAAGGCTACGAGCACAACGTCAACACCCACATCAACCGGTTGCGTTCCAAGCTCGAGACCGACCCCGCCAACCCGCGCTACGTGCTGACCGTGCGCGGCGTGGGCTACCGATTCACCGAGGAACGATGAAATCGCTGCGGGCCCGCGTGCTGCTGCTGGTCGCGGGCGCGGGCCTGCTGACCGCGATCGTGCTGGCGACCGTGATGCACATGTCGGTGCGCAGCTACTACACCGACGTCGTCTACAAGCAGACGCGCGAGTTCATCGACCGGGTCTTCGAGATGCACCCGGACCTGCTCGACATCTACCGGTCCGACCCGCAGGGCTTCTCGCAGAAGCTCGCGCAGTACACGGTGTTCTCGCCGGCCACCGGCATGTACCTGCTGGACACCGAGGGCCGGGTGCTGGCCAGCTCCGGCGAGCCCCGCCTGTTCTGGAGCACGTACCGGGTCGACCTGGACCGCACGCGCGCGTCGCTGGCGCGCGACCCGTCGCATCCGGTGACGGGCGACGATCCCGACCATCAGGACCGCGCCTGCGTCGTGGCGGCCCGCCCGCTGCTCGAGGACGGGCGCGAAGTCGCCTGGCTGTACGTCGTGGCTCGATCGGCGGACCTGGCCACCCAGCCGCCGGAGCTGCTCAAGAGCTATGCGATCCAGACGGCGGTCAAGGTCGCGCTGCTGACGCTGGCGATCGGCGTGGCGCTGACCGTGGCGATGATCGCGCTGCTGACACGCCCGCTCACGGCGCTCACGCGCGTGGCCGAGCGGATCAGGAGCGGAGGCTTCTCTGCGCCGCTGTGCAGCGTGGAGTTCCCGTTCCAGGACCGCGACGACGAAGTGGGCCGGCTGTCGCGCACGTTCAGCGAAACCCTGTCGCGGCTGAAGTTCGAGATGGACCGGGTCACGCAGACCGACCTGCAGCGCCGCGAGATGGTCGCGAACGTCTCGCACGACCTGCGCACGCCGCTGACGGCGCTGATCGGCCAGCTCGAGACCATCCGGATGAAGAGCGACTGCCTCGACAAGGAGCAGCGCGAGCGCTTCTTCGACGCCGCGATCAACAACGCCCACCACCTGAAGCGGCTCACCGACGCGCTCAACGAACTGGCCAAGCTCGACAACCCGGAGCTGCGCATCGAGCGCGAGCCGATCGCGCTGGGCGAACTCGCCGACGACCTGGTGCAGCGTTACGAGGCGCGTGCCGAGGCGGCCGGCGTGGCGGTTCGCGTGACCTACCCCGACGGACTGCCGCTGGCCCGCGTCGACGCGGGCCTCATCGAGCGCGCGCTGGGCAACCTGCTGGAGAACGCGATCCGGGTGACGCCGGCGGGCGGCCTGGTCGAGGTGCGCGTGTCGCGCGACGACAGCGCCGACGGACTGCGCATGGAAGTCGTCGACACCGGCCCCGGTGTCAATGCCGAGGACCAGTCGCGCGTGTTCCAGCGCTTCTACCAGGGCAGCAAGCACCGGGAACACCGGGGCAGCTCCGGCCTGGGGCTGGCAATCGTCAAACGTGTCGCGGAGCTGCACGGCGGCGCGGTCGGGCTCGCCAGCGAGCCGAGCCGCGGCGCGACGTTCTGGATGCTGCTGCCGACCCACTGACGCCCGGCAACCGACGGGCGTGCGGATCGGCAGCGGTCGATCAGGTCAGCATGTCGTTCCAGATGTTGCGCGCCCACGCGACGGCGTACTGTCCCTCGAGTTCGCTGGCGGCGCTGGACAGTCCGCCCGCGCCCGCGACCGGCTCGAGCGTCTTCTTTTCGGCCACGTACTGGTGGACCGAAGCGACGTGCACGACGCTCTTGTCGTCGATGAACGAATAGCAGGTGTTGGCCATCGGCAGCGGTTGGGGCGTGCGTCCGTTCAGCGTCTCGACGATCGCGGCGGCAGCCACCTTGCCGTGCTGGTTGGCCATGTGGCCCGACTTGGGCATCGCCGGCGCCGGGAAGGTCGCGTCGCCCAGCACGTGCACGTCCTTTGCGGCGGTCGACTCCATCGTGACCCAGTCCACCTGGCACCAGCGGTTGTTGGCGTTGACCAGGCCCGTGGTGCGCGCGATGTCGCCGGCCCGCTGCGGGGGCACCACGTTGAGCACGTCCGCCTTGACGCGGTCGCCGAGCTCGGTGACCGCGGTGCGGTTGCGCGCGTCCAGCTCGGTGACGTTGGCATTGGGCCGGTAGTCGATCAGCCCGGCGTACGGACCGTTCCAGGCCGCCAGGAACAAAGCCTTCTTGGACTGGATGTCCGGATTGCCGTCGAGCACGATGATCTTGGACCGGGGCTTGCGGGTCTTGAAGTAGTGGGCCACCTGGCACACGCGCTCGTACGGGCCCGGCGGGCAGCGGTACGGCGCCTTGGGAATCGTCAGCACGTAGACCCCGCCGTCGGGCATCGCCTCGAGCTGCGCGCGCAGCGCCACGGTCTGCGGGCCCGCCTTCCACGCGTGCAGGATCGTCTTCTGCGCCTCGTCGTTCAAGCCCTGGACGTCTCCGAACATGAAGTCGATGCCGGGCGAGACGACGATCTTGTCGTACGAGTAGTCGGCGATCTTCGTGAGCACCACGCGCTTCTTGGCGGTGTCGATCGACGTGACCTCGTCGTTGAGCACGAGCACGCCCCGCTCGCGCAGGCCCTGGTACCCCATCGTCAGGTCCTCGATCCGGCGCGACCCGCCGATCACGAGGTTGGACAGCGGGCACGACACGAACTGCGCGCTGCGCTCGATCAGCACCACTTCGACCGACGACCCGCCCCAGTGCTTCAGGTACTTGGCCGCCGTGGCGCCGCCGAATCCGCCGCCAACCACCACGACGCGCCCGAGCGGCTTGGCGGCGACCGTCGGCTGCGACGGCGTGGCGCACGCGCCGAGCAGCGACAGCGCCGCACCGGCGCCCACCGCCTGGCCCAGTCGACGACGCGACAGATCGGTTCCGGTCTTGACGTCGGCGCGGCTCATTTGCGCGGCACCCTGGAGAAGAACTCGGCCAGCATCTCGATCTGCTGATCGGTGTAGCCCTTGGACAGCTGGTGCATGATCGTGGCCGGCCGCTTGCCCGCCTTGAACTCCTGCATCTGCCCGACCATGTACGCCTTGGGCTGGCCCGCCAGCGAAGGCATGCCACCGGCCGACACGCCGTCGGTGCCGTGGCAGTTCGCGCAGTTGCCCGCCAGGTACCGCCCGGCGTCCTGCGCTGCGGCCGGACCGGCCACAAGCGTCGCGGCGATGGCCGCACCGGCGGCGATGGCCGCACGCTGATTCGTCATATTGAGCTCCCCGGTTCTTGTAGGCCATCCTCGCCGCGCACGCGCAGCCGCACGGCGTGCGACCGCGGCGAGGCAGCAAAGTGTCGCATCGATTCGGGCCGCCCGTCACCTACCCATTGCGGGTAGGCGCGACCGGCGCTCAGGCGGGCAGCACCTCGATCTGCTCTTCGCCCTCGCCGGGCGCCGCGGGCGGCGCCGACTCGGCGAACGTCAGCCGCACCTTGTCGTCCTCGTCCAGGTCGACGGTGACCTTGCCGCCTCCGACCAGCTTGCCGAACAGCAGCTCGTCGGCGAGCGCCTTGCGGATCGTGTCCTGAATCAGCCGCTGCATCGGGCGCGCGCCCATCAGCGGGTCGAACCCCTTCTTCGCCAGGAACGCGCGCAGCCGCTCGGTAAACACGGCGTCGACCTTCTTCTCGTGCAGCTGCTCCTCGAGCTGCATCAGGAACTTGTCGACCACCCGCATGATGATCTCGGTGTCGAGCGCGCGGAACGAGATCGTCGCGTCGAGCCGGTTGCGGAACTCCGGCGTGAACATCCGCTTGATCTCCTGCATCTCGTCGCCGGCCTGCTTGTTGTCCGAGAAGCCGATGGAACGTCTCTGCAGGTCCTGCGCGCCCGCGTTCGTGGTCATGATGATGATCACGTTGCGAAAGTCCGCCTTGCGCCCGTTGTTGTCGGTCAGCGTGCCGTGGTCCATCACCTGCAGCAGGATGTTGAAGATGTCCGGGTGGGCCTTCTCGATTTCGTCAAGCAGAAGAACCGTGTAGGGGTGCTGGTCGATGCCGTCGGTGAGGAGGCCGCCTTGGTCGAACCCGACATAGCCCGGAGGCGCGCCGATGAGGCGAGAGACCGAGTGCTTCTCCATGTATTCGGACATGTCGAAGCGGAGCAGCTCGACGCCGAGCAGATTGGCGAGCTGCTTGGCCACTTCGGTTTT
>CAYGZN010000231.1:0-5532 GCA_964354355.1 uncultured Burkholderiaceae bacterium
CGACGTGTACATCAGGATCGCCGGCGCGTCGGGGGTCGGCGCAACATCGAACGGCGACGCGGCGGGCGCCGCGCGACGCTGCGAATCACCGGCCGCACGCAGGGCCCCGCCCGTTTCAGGCTCGCCCGGCCAGACGGTCTCGACCGGCTCGCCCGGCCAGGCGGTCGTATCGGGGTCGACCTCGACCACGTCGACCCGACGCTCGAACCCGTCGGCCATCCGCCGCGCGGTGGGCGCCCAGTCGGGCGACGCGAACACCAGCCGGCAGTCGCCGTGCTCCAGCACGTAGCGCATCGGCTCGTGCTGCGACAGCAGGTTCACCGGGTGCATCCGCAGGCCGTTGTACAGCCCGGCCAGCAGCAGCCGCGCCGTCTGCAGGCCGTTGGGCATCAGCACGGCCACCGTGTCGCCCGGCGACAGCCCGCGCGCCGCGAAGACCGCCGCGAGGCGGCGGCAGCCGGCGGCGAGCTCGCCGAATGACATGGTCGCGCCGGTGTCGGCCGCGACGAAGTAGACCGCCTGCGCCCGGGTGGCGGCCTGCGCGTCGATCAGCGCCCGGATCGTCCGGGGCGCTGCGGTCGCTGCGGTCGTCATCCGGCCCCGCGACCGTGCCGCGCGAAGTAGTCGCCGAAGACCTCGGCCTCGGTCGGCACCCGCTCGGGGATCGGCATCGCGATGCGCGTGATGTTCACGTACTGGCGCCAGGTCATGTTGTCCGAGAAGTTGTTCCCGCCCCAGGTGCCGCAACCCATCGACAGCGAGAACGGCAGGCCGTTGTCGAAGCTGCCGCCGGTGGCCACGCAATGCGCCTGGTTCACGATGACGCGCGACACCGGCAGCGTCAGGCCCAGCTGCAGCGCGCGCGGCGCGGCGCTCGCGGGCGCTGCGTGCAGCGACACCGAGTGGCCCGCGCCCTGGTACGCGTAGATGGACTCGACGATCCGGCACGCGTGCGCGAAGTCCCGGGCCCGGTACACGGCCAGCACCGGCGAGAGCTTCTCGCCCGAGAACGGGTGCGCGGCGCCGAATCCGTCCTCCTCGACCATCAGCACCCGGGGCGCGAGGTCGGCCACCGCAGTCAGGCCGGCGCCGCGCGCCACGTCGCCTGCATCCCGGGCAATGACCGCCGCCGACAGGTTGCCGTTGGGCCACATGCGTGCCTGCAGCGCCGCCTTCTGCGTCGCGTCGAGCATCACGCAGCCCAGCTCGCGCAGCGCCGTCATCATGCCTTGGGCGGCGGCACCGACCACGATCAGGCTGTTCTCGGACGAGCAGCTGGTGGCGTTGTCGAAGGTCTTCGATCGAACGATGCGCTGCGCGGCCGCCTGCGGATCGGCGCCTTCGTCGACGATCGACGCGACGTTGCCGGCGCCCACGCCGAACGCAGGCGTGCCGCTGAGTGCGGCAGCGCGCACGTTGGCCTGCGAGCCGGTGGCCACGACCAGATCGGCCTGCATCATCAGCGCGTGCGTCAGCGACTTGCCGATCGGCGTCGGCAGCATCTGCACGAGGCCCTCGGCAAGCACGCGCGGCAGGCCGATGCGCGCCAGCTCGGCGTGAACGAACGCCAGCAGGCGGGCGCAGGTGCTCGCGCCCTTGGGCGATGGCGCGACGATCACCGCGTTGCGGCCCTTGAGCGCATTGATGACCTTGTTGGCGGGCGTGGCCGCCGGGTTCGTCGACGGCGTGACCGCGGCGACCACACCGACCGGCCGCGCGATCTCGACGATGCCCGTGGCCGCGTCCTCGCTGATCACGCCGACGCTGCGCACGCGCGCGAGGTCGCGCAGCAACCCGAAAGTCTTGCGGTGGTTCTTCTGGATCTTGTCGTCGACGCGCCCGAGCCCCGTGTCGGCCACGGCCAGCTCGGCCAGCTCGCGGTTGCGCGCCGGCTCCATGATCGCCCACCCCGCAGCGAGGCAGACCTCGTCGACCTGCTGCTGCGTGAACGTCTCGTAGCGGCGCTGCGCCGTGCGCGCGGTGGCAACCAGCGCAGCGACGGTCGCCATCGCCTCGGGCGTCGTGGGCAGCGGCGTGTCTGGGGGGTGGGGTTCGGCCATCGTCGCCGTCAGTCCGCCTTGATGCTCGCGTCCTTCACCAGCTTCGCCCACTTCGGGACCTCCTCGGTCACCACCTTGCCCAGCGCCTCGGGCGTGCCGCCGACCGCCTCGCCGCCCTGCTGCAGGAACTTCTCGCGCACGTCGGGCAGGCGCAGCACCTCGTTGACGGCGCGGTTGAGCCGCTCGACGACCGGCCGCGGAGTCTTCGCCGGCACGAACATCGCATACCAGCTGTCGACCTCGAAGTCGGCGAACCCCATCTCCTGCATGGTCGGCGTGTCGGGAAACGCGGTGCTGCGCCGGACGGTCGTGACCGCCAGCGCCTTGAGCTTGCCGCTCTTGATGTGCTGGGCCGCGGCGGGGATCGACACCCACAGCAGCGGCACCTGGCCCCCGATGACGTCGGTGACGGCGGGTCCGCCGCCGCGATACGGGATGTGGGCCACCTGCACGCCCAACCGCTGGTTCAGCATCTCGCCGGCCAGGTGCCCGGGCGAGCCGTTGCCCACCGACGCATACGAATACTTCTGTGGCGAGGCCTTGAGCAGCGCGACGAGCTCGTCCAGGTCCTTCGCGGGAAACGCCGGGTTGGCCACCAGCACCTGCGGCAGCGAGGCCACCATCGCCACCGGCTCGAAGTCGCGCGCGGTGTCGAACGACAGCTTCGGGTAGATCGCGGGGTTGATGGTGTGCGAAGACAGCGTGAACAGCACCGTGTAGCCGTCGGGCGCGGCCTTCGCGACCAGCTCGGACCCGATCGAGCCGCCCGCGCCGCCGCGATTCTCGATGACGACCGGCTGGCCGAGCGCCTCGCGCAGCTTGTCCTGCACGATGCGCGCCATCACGTCGGTGCCGCCGCCCGGCGGGTACGGCACGACGAAGCGGATCGGCCGGTTGGGGTAGTCGCCGGCGGCCTGGGCGTGCGCGGCGGCGGGCCACACCGCCGGTACGACCGCGCCCGCGACCACAGCCGCGGCAAGCAGGCCCGCGGCGAGCGCCCCGGTGAGTCCGCGCCTCGCCGGGTTCGTGGAGCCGGACGAATCGCGCGCGGGCACGGCCGGCGCGGCGCCGGGCGCCAGCTCGTCGTTGATCGGGGAAGGCATTGCGGTGTCTCCTGTCGAAGCGCCCGTCCGCCCGGTGCGCGGACCGATTGAATCACCGGTATCCTGCCGAGGCAAGCGCCGCAGCCCCGCTTCGAAACGAGCCATGACCCTCGAATTCAAGCCCGAAGACCCCGCCTTCCTCGCCGATCCGTTCCCGACGTTCAGGCGGATGCAGGACGAGGACCCGGTCCACTGGAGCCCCCGGCTCAAGTCCTGGGTCCTGACGCGCTATGCCGACGTCCGCGCCGCCTGCGGCGACCGCGACCTGTCGTCGGACCGGCTGCAGCCGTTCTTCGCGTCGCTGCCGGGCGACGAGGCGCGGCGCATCGCCCAGATCATGCGCTACCTGTCGCTGTGGATGGTGTTCAAGGATCCGCCCGAGCACACCCGCCTGCGCCGTCTGACCTCGCGGGTCTTCAACCTGCAGGCGATGCACGGCATGCGCGAGCGCATCGGCGAGCTGACCGGATGGCTGCTCGAGCGCATCGGCGAGCGCCGCGACGTCGATTTCGTCGCCGACTTCGCCGGGCCGCTGCCGGCCCTGGTGATCATGTCGATGCTCGGCGTGCCGCGCGAGGAACTCGCGCAGGTCAAGCGAATGAGCGACGACATGGCGCTGTTCATCGGCTCGTCGCGCATGTCGGCGCAGAAGTACGACACCGCCGAGGCGGCGACGCGGCAGATGGCCGGCTTCTTTCGCGAGCTGATCGACGAGCGCCGCGCCCGCCCGGGCGACGACCTGATCACGCGGCTCGCGGACACCGCCGACGGCGAGGACCGGTTGACCGAGGACGAGCTCGTGGCGACCTGCATCCTGATGCTGTTCGCCGGCCACGAGACGACGACCAACCACATCGCCAACGGCCTGCTGGCGCTGGTCCGGTTCCCGGACCAGATGGCGCTGCTGCGCAGCGAGCCCGGGCGCGCCCCGGCGGCGATCGAGGAACTGCTGCGCTTCGACGGGCCCAGCGGCGCGCAGGTGCGCATCGTCGGGCGCGACGCCGAACTGCACGGCCGGCCGCTGAGGGAAGGCGAGCGCGTGTTCATGATGCTCAACGCCGCCAACCGCGACCCGCGCGCGTACGCGGACCCCGATCGGCTCGACATCGACCGCGACGGCCCGGCGCACCTGACCTTCGGCTTCGGCACCCACATCTGCCTGGGCTTTCCGCTGGCGCGACTGGAAGGGCAGATCGCGCTGCCGGCGGTCCTGTCGCGCTGGCGGCGGATCGAGCTTGCGCAGCCCGACGCGCCGCTGCCCTGGATCAATTCGATGGTGTTCCGCGGCGTGCACGCCCTGCCACTGCGCGTGGCGTAGTCCGCGGCGCCCACAGCCACCGCTGACCGTTTGCGAACGGTGGCGGCCCCGTCAGCCGACCAGGACCCCGACCAGCCACAGGCTGATCGCCGGGAAGAACAGCAGCAGCGTCGTGCGGATGAAGTCGGAGATCAGGAACGGCACGACGCCCCGGTAGCTCTCGCCGATCGGCACGTCCTTGGCCAGCCCGTTGATCACGTAGACGTTCAGCCCCACGGGCGGGGCGATCAGCCCGATCTCCACCACCATCAGCACCAGGATGCCGAACCAGATCAGCTTGGCGTCGTTGGGCAGGCCGAACAGGTCCAGGCCGATGACCGTCGGCAGGAAGATCGGCAGCGTCAGCAGGATCATCGACAGCTCGTCCATCACGCAGCCGAGGACCACGTAGAACACCAGGATGCCGGCGATCACGGCCAGCGGCGGAACCCCGAGGCCGTTGACCACGCCGGCGAGCGCCGCCGGGAACTGCGACAGCGCCAGCGCCGAGTTCATGATGTCCGCGCCCAGGAAGATCAGGAAGATCATCCCGGTCGTGACCGCGGTGTCGTAGAAGCACTCCAGGACCCGGGCGAAGTTCAGCTCGCGACGCGCGACCGCCGCGATCAGCGTCGCCGCGGCGCCGACGGCGGCCGCCTCGGTCGGCGTGAAGTAGCCGCCGTAGATGCCGCCGAACACCACGACGAAGATCGCCGCGATCGGCCAGACGTCGCGGATCGCGACGGCGAGCTGGCGCAGCGTCGCCCGTTCGGACGGCGGCCCGTGCTCGGGAAAGAACCGGACATAGACGCCGATCGCGATGCAGTAGCCGACCGTGGCGATCAGCCCCGGGATGATGGCCGCCGCGAACAGCTTGGCGATGTTCTGCTCGGCGAGGATCCCGTAGACGACCAGCACGACGCTGGGCGGGATCATGATGCCCAGCGTGCCGCCGGCGGCCAGCGTGGCCGTCGCCAGCCGGCCCGAGTAGTTGTGCCGGCGCATCTCGGGCAGCGCGACCTTGGCCATCGTCGCGGCCGTGGCGACCGACGAGCCGCACACCGAACCGAAC
>CAYGZN010000232.1:0-3040 GCA_964354355.1 uncultured Burkholderiaceae bacterium
ACTGGGGCGACGGCGTCTTCTCGGTGGACTCCGGCTATCTGCGGCCCGGGTTCGACGCGATCCACCTGCTGGTCGAGAGCGACCGTGCGGCGATCATCGACTCGGGCACGCGCCACTCGGCGCCCGGGGTGCTGGCCGCGCTCGATGCGCTGGGCATCGAACGCGACCACGTCGACTGGGTGATCCTGACCCACGTGCACCTGGACCACGCCGGCGGGGCCGGTGCGCTGCTGCAGTCGCTGCCGGCCGCGCGGCTGACGGTCCACCCGCGCGGCGCGCGGCACATGTCGGACCCGGGCCGCCTGTGGGCAGGCACCGTCGAGGTCTACGGGCGCGAAGCGGCGGAATCGATGTACGGCGAGGTCGTGCCGGTGGCGGCCGATCGAATCGTGCAGACCGGCGACGGCGCGCGCATCGAGCTGGCCGGTCGCGCGCTGGAGTTCCTGGACACGCCCGGCCACGCCCGGCACCACGTGGTGATCCGCGACGGATTCACCGGCCACCTGTTCTGCGGCGACATGTTCGGCATCTCGTACCGCGAGTTCGACGTCGCCGGCCGCGCGTTCGCGTTCCCGTCGTCCACCCCCGTCCAGTTCGATCCCGACCAGATGCTGCGGTCGCTGCAGCGGATGCTCGCGCTGCGCCCCGAGGCCGTCTACCTGACGCACTATGGGCAGGTGCGCGACGTGCCCCGGCTGGGGGCGCTGCTGCAGCGACTGACGCAACGCTACGCCGAGCTCGCGCTCGACGCGCAGCGCACGCTCGGCGCCGGCAGCGCCGAAGCGGACGCGACAGCGGCGGCGGCGAGTGCGCTGCAGGCACGGATCGAGCACGGCATGGCCGCCCTGCTGACCGGCGAGCTGCGGGCCCACGGATGCACGATGGACGACGCCCGGATGGCGCAGCTGCTGCAGATGGACGTGCGCCTGAACAGCGCCGGCCTGATCGACTGGCTGCGCAGCCGCGCCGACGCGGCCTGAGCGCGGGTCGCGGATACACTGCGGGCAATCGGAGCGCATCGGCCCGTCGACGCACCGTTCCATGCTGCAACAAGGAGTTCGAACCATGTCACGCTACAGATTAGGCAAGACCACCGCACTCGGTTTCGACGGCGTGGTCCACGTCGAGTTCATGGACCCGGATGCGGTGCTGGGGCTGGCCGGGCGCCCCGAGGTCGCGCCGGTCGCGCAGGAGATCCGCACGAAGCTGCAGCGGGTGCTGGCCGGAATCTGAGCGCAATCCCTGGTGACGACGAAATACCCGCGCAATGCCCGGGCGCGGCAGGCAATTGCGCGATACATGACGGCCCGCGTGCCGGTGGCGCGCCTGACCGAGACGGCCGGCGAAGTCCGGCACGAAATGCGCGGCATCGTGTACGACGCAGTCGAGCACGTGTTCGTCGTCGATGCTGCCGGCCGCTTCTGCGGAGTCGTGCCGCATGCCGCGCTTCTGCCGGCGGCCGCGCACACCCCGGTCTCGGCGCTGATGGCGCCGACCTGGCCGCAGGTCGCACCCGAACTGCACCGCGAAGCCGCGGGCAGCCTGGCGATCCACCACGACGTGTCTTCGCTCGCCGTCTGCGACGCATCCGGTCGGTTCCTCGGTGCGGTCACCGGCAAGGCGCTGTTGTCGATCCTGCGCGACGAGCACCTCGAGGACCTTCACCAGATGGCCGGCATCGTCAGCAGTTCGGAAGGCGCACGGGCGGCGATGAACGCGGCCCCGCACCGACGCGCCGCCTACCGGCTGCCGTGGCTGCTGGTGGGCATGATCGGCAGTGGATTGACGACGATGCTGATGGCCGGCTTCGAGGCACAGCTGACGGCCTACGTGACGGTGGGGTTCTTCGTGCCGGCGATCGTGTACCTTGCCGACGCGGTCGGCACGCAGTCCGAGGCGGTTGCGGTGCGCAGCCTTTCACTCGGCACCGACGAGGTGCGCAGGCTGATCGGCAGCGAATTGGTCACCGGCCTGCTGATCGGCGCAGCCCTGGGCAGCATCGCATTCCCGCTGGTTTGGCTGGGTTTCGGCGACCTGTGGCTGGCGGCATCGGTGACGCTTGCGCTGATCGCCGCCTGCAGCGTGGCCACCTCGCTGGGATTTCTGCTGCCGCTGCTGTTCGCGCGCGGCGGCTACGACCCGGCGCTGGGAAGCGGCCCGGTCGCCACGGTGATCCAGGACGTTCTGTCGATCCTGATCTACTTCGTCATTGTTTCGAAACTGATGTTCTGAGGAACGGCTGTCATCGTTCCGTCACAAACAGGGAGCGGCCTTCTGCCAGAATCACAATCCTTCCGGAACCCTGCGAAGTCGCACAGATGGCAGTTCCCGTGATCCCGGTGGTGGTCGGCGTCCTCGTGGGCGCAGGCGCGGCGGTCATCGCGCCACTCGCGTGGCGACACGCGCGGCCGGTCGTGAAGTCGGCCGTGAAGGCTGCGTGGGCGACCGCGGACGAAGTCCAGGCGCGTGCCACGCAGTTGGCCGAGCACGCGGAAGACCTGGTTGCAGAGGTCCGCGCGGAGTTCCACGAGGCCACGCACGCGGCCCGGACCGACGCGCAGTCCGCCTCGACGGACACGGCTGCGCAGGCCGGTGCCACCACGGGTGCGGGCACCGGGGTCAAGGTGCCACCGGACATCGAAGCGACGGCACGCGCCAGGCGCCCGACTGCGCGCAAGCGGCCCGCCGGGCGGCGCAAGGCACGCCAGCGCACCGGTTCGTCCGAGAGGGCCGCGGATGAAGCCACCGGCCGGTGAGCCCGCCCGCGCATCGGTGCCCGTTGCGCAGCTCGTCCACGCGACGACCCACCGCGCCCGGCTGAGGTTCGAGACGGCGCAGCCCGAAGCTGCCTTCCTGACCACGGTCCGGCATCGGCTCGAGACGCTGCCTTCGGTCGAAGCGGTCGAAGTCCGGCCATCGACGGGCAGCGTGATCGTCTGGCACACGGGCCCGTTTTCGGCGATCGCCAGCCACGCGCGGCGCGCGCACTGGTTCCGGGTTTCCGCGCCGGCCGCGGCACGGTCTGGCGACGGCGCGCCGG
>CAYGZN010000232.1:3140-5525 GCA_964354355.1 uncultured Burkholderiaceae bacterium
CACTGGTTCCGGGTTTCCGCGCCGGCCGCGGCACGGTCTGGCGACGGCGCGCCGGTGACCGTGTTCTCGACACAGGTCGCTCGATGGCTCGGCGACCGCGACCGCGCGCTGTCGGCCGCCGGCGCGGTCGTGCTGGCCGGAATGAGTGCCTGGCAGGTGCGCCAGGGCCACCTGCTGCCGCCGGCGCTGACCCTGGCGCGGTGGGCAGGGTCGATGCTTCGCAACGTAGCGCAGCCCGGCGTCGTGCAGGCCACCGCCCCGATGGCATCGCCGTTCGACGACGAAGACTGACGCGCGACGGGGCCGGCGACGCCACGTGCGACGCCACGTGCGACGCCGCGCAGCGACGTCAGCGCCGCGCCAGGCGCGCTGCGACCTCGGTCGATTCCCACGGCACGTCGAGGTCCTCGCGGCCCATCTGGCCGAAGGTGGCGAGCGGCCGGAAGAATCCTGCTGCGGCACGCGCCGCGCGGGCCCGCAGTGCGAAGCGCTGCTCGATTGCCCCCGCGCGGAAGTCCAGGACCTCGGCCAGCCGTGCCGCGAGCGCGTCGTCTTCGAGACGACCGGTGCCGTAGGTGTCGACCGCGATCGACAGCGGGGCTGCGACGCCGATCGAATACGCGAGGTGGACCTCGCACCGCTCGGCCAGGTCGGCAGCCACCAGGTTCTTCGCCGCGTGCCGGGCCGCGTACGCGCCGATGCGGTCGATGCGCGACGGGTCCTTGCCCGAGAGCGCCGCCCCGCTTTGTCGCGCGTACTCGCCGTAGGTGTCGATGCCGGTCTTGCGACCCGTCAGGCCGGAATGATGGGCCGGACCGCCCAGCAGGTAAGGGCCGCCCGGATTGATGTGGATCGCGGTCCCCGCGTCCGGCTTCAGCGGGCTGCCGGCGAATGCGCGGTCGATCACCCGCTCGCGCAGCGCGCGCTCGACCTGGCTCGCCGAGGGCGCGTTCGCGGACGTGGCCGCAGCCACCGTCACGCTGTGGATGCGCAGCGGCGTGCGGTTGCGGTACTGCACCGCCACCTGTGTCTTGCCGTCGGGTTCGAGCCAGGCCAGACCGTCGGTGCGTGCCGCAGCCAGCTCGCGCGCAACCCGATGCGCTGTCCAGACCGGCAGGGGCATCAACGTCGCGGTCTCACGGCACGCAAAACCGAACGCGTTGACCTGCTCGCGCGCAGGCTCGGTCTCGAATCGCGCGTCGTCCTTCGAGCCGCGCGACGAACTGTCACCGCCCGGCGCGCGTTGCGCCTCGCCCAGGTCGGTGATCGCAGTCAGCACCGAACAGCTGCGGGCGTCGAAACCCCGGTCCAGATAGCCGGCGTCGGCGATCACCGACCGCGCGAGTCCGGGCACGTCGACGGTGGCACGCGCCGCGTAGCGGGCCGCCACGAAGAGCACGCCCGTGGCGATCGCGCACTCGACCACGGCGCGTGCCAGCGGGTCCTGCTGCAGGAAGGCATCGACGACGGCGTCGCTGATCTGGTCGCAGAGCTTGTCGGGGTGACCCGGGGTCACCGACTCGGACGTGAAGATGGTGTCGCGCATCTAGGCCTTCTCCAGGATCGTGCCTTCGGCGTCGCTGCCTTCGGCGTCGCTGCCGGCGGTGCCCGCCGCCGGGCGCGCCGCGGCGCGCAGCAGCCGACCCACGACCTCGTTGGTGGCCGCCGAGCCCAGCGCCACGCCCGCGATCGCCACCAGTTCGCGCGGACCGACCGGCGCCAGACCGAGCAGCCGGCGCGAGAACGGGAGCACCTGGACTGTGGCCTGCAGCCCGGCGCACACGGCCAGCGCCGCGTACAGCTTGCCGTTCGGCTCGCGGCGCAACTCCTCGAGCAGCCCGTGCGTCTCCGACCGGCACGCCAGCGCGTGCAGCAGTTGCGCAAATGTGGCGCCGTGGAACACGACGGTGCCCGCCGACGAGGGCGCACCGGTGGCGCCGCGCGCGCCCGCGCCGCCGCCGAGCAGGAATGCCGCAAACCCGAAGGCTCCGATCACGCCGCCTTCGACGAGCAGCCGCCTGAAGTCGGCCGGCGCCAGGATCGGCGCGCGCGGATCGTGCGGTGGCTGTTCGAGCACGTCGTCCTCGGCGGGTTCCAGACCGAGTGCCAGCGCCGGCGCGGCGTCGGTGATCAGGTTCAGCCACAGCAGTTGCATCGGCCCGAGCGGCTCGGGCAATCCGGCGATCGCGGCCGCCAGCATCAGCATGGTCTCCGAGGCGTTGGTGCCGACCAGGAAACGCAGCACCTTGCGGATGTTCGCATAGGTCGCGCGCCCGAGGCGAACGGCCTCGAGGACGCCACCCAGGTCGTCGGTGGCCAGCACGATGTCGGCCACCTCGCGCGCGACGTCCGTTCCGGCGCCGCCCATCGCGATGCCGACGTCCG
>CAYGZN010000233.1:0-5516 GCA_964354355.1 uncultured Burkholderiaceae bacterium
TCGAGCTCGAGGCGGCGCTCGAGCGCGTCGAGGCCAACGACGCGGTGCGTGCGGTCGTGATCACGGGCGAGCAGCCCGGCGTGTTCGTGCGGCACTTCGACGTCGGCGTCCTCGAGGCCAACTCGCGTGCAATGGCCGCGCGCGGGCTGAGCTTCGACACGCGACGTCCGGTGCCCGAGACGCGGCTGCACCGGTGCCTGCGTCGCATCGAGCACAGCGGCAAGCCGTACGTGGCGGCGATCAACGGCATCGCGATGGGCGGCGGCTACGAACTCGCGCTCGCCTGCGACCTGCGGATCGCCCAGGCAGGGGACTACCCGATCGGACTGCCCGAGGTGAACATCGGGCTGCTGCCCGGTGCCGGCGGCACGCAGCGGCTTTCCCGGCTGGTTGGCCCGGCGCGCGCGCTGGAACTGATCCTGCTCGGGCGCACGGTCGGGCCCCGCGAGGCTGCGGCGCTGGGGCTGGTCAACGAGTGCTGCGAGGCGCCGGTGCTGCAACGGGCGCTGCAGGTGGCGTCACGGCTGGCGGCCCAGCCGCGGCGCGCACTGGGCCACGTCAAGCGGCTCGTGCGTCAATCGTCGCAGGGCGATGCCGAGCGGGGGCTGGCCGATGAGCGGACGCTGTTCTGCGACCTGATGGTCGATGCCGAATCGATCGAACTGATGCGTCAGTTCAACCAGGGCGAGCGCCCGATCACTTGATCTTGGTTTCCTTGTAGGCGACGTGCTTGCGGGCGACGGGATCGAACTTCTTGATCTCCATCTTCTCGGGCATCGTGCGCTTGTTCTTGGTGGTCGTGTAGAAGTGGCCGGTGCCGGCGGTCGATTCGAGCTTGATCTTGTCGCGCATGGTGGGGGCTCCTGGTGACGGTCGCGTGCCGAGGGCGATCGCGCGGTGTCAGGGGTCGGTGGGGCCGTGTGTCAGGCTTCGCCGCGCGCGCGCAGGTCGGCCAGCACCGCTTCGATGCCGAGCTTGTCGATCGTGCGCAGCGCCGCGTTGGTGATGCGCAGCCGCACCCAGCGCTTCTCGCTCTCGAGCCAGAAACGGCGGTACTGCAGGTTCGGCAGGAAACGTCGCTTGGTCTTGTTGTTGGCGTGCGAGACGTTGTTGCCGACCATCGGGCCCTTGCCGGTGACTTGGCAGAACTTGGCCATGAGGAACTCCTGGATTCGGGTGGGATTCAGCAAAGCCTTGAATCATATCCGAAAAGACCGCCCGCCCGCAACCGCCCGGCGTCGCCGGCACGCGTCGCGTGGGGCGCGGTCACAGCAGGCCGCGCTCGGCGAACGAGTAGCGACGCCCGCCCGCGACGATCAGGTGGTCGAGCACCGGGATATCGACCTGCGCCAGCGCGCGCTGCAGCGCCGCCGTCAGCAGGCGGTCCGCCGCACTGGGCTCGGCCACGCCGGACGGGTGGTTGTGGGCCAGGATCACCGCGGCCGCGTTGTGCTCGAGCGAGCGCCGCACGACCTCGCGCGGGTAGACCGCCGTCTGGTTCAGCGTGCCGTGGAACAACTCGTCGGCGGCGAGCAGCCGGTTGCCGCTGTCCAGGAACAGCACCACGAACACCTCCCGCGGGCTGCGTTGCAGCGTCAGCGCCAGGTACTGGCCGACCTGCTCGGGCGACGCCAGCGCGTCGCGCTGGCGCAGGTCCGCCGCGACGCTGCGGCGGGCCAGCTCGATGCCGGCGTGCAGTGCGCAATAGCGCGCGGGCCCGAGGCCCGGGGCCGCCAGCGCGCGAGCGCGCGGGGCGGCCAGCAGTCCCCGCAGGCCTTCGAAGCGTTCGAGCAGCTCGAGCGCGAGCTCGAGCGCGGAACGCCCGCGGGTGCCGTGGGCCAGCAGCAGCGCCAGCAGCTCGGTGTCCGACAGCGCGGACGCCCCGGCGGACATCAGCCGTTCGCGGGGCCGATCCGCGCTGTGCTCAGGGTGTCTCGACATCGCCGCACGCTCCTTTGCGTAGAATCGCGCACGGCAGGGGGCCGACGCAGGTGGCGGGACCCAGCCGGGGGACCCGACGATCACGACCGACATGAACCGAACCGAGCCGCACACGGAAACGTCCGAACCGCCGGCGACAGGCACGGCCCTGCGCGCCGATGCTGCCGGCGCTGCGGCCGACGCGGTCCCGCGAATCGGTCCCGGCTCCCACGTGACGCTGCACTACCGGATCAGCCTCGAGCCCGCGGGCGCCGACGTCATTAGTACCTTCGGCGGCCGCCCGGCGACACTCACGCTCGGCCTAGGACAACTGGCCGAGCCGCTGGAACAGTGCCTGCTGGAACTCGCCGAGGGGCAGCACGTGGTGTTCGATCTGCCCGCCGAACGGGCGTTCGGACCTCGCAACCCCGCGCTGCTGCAGCGCCTGTCGCGCGCCGTCATCGAGGCCCACAGCGAGCCCGGTGCCGACTTCGCCCCGGGCGATCTGCTGGAGTTTCCCGCGCCCGGTGGCGGGCGCTACGCGGGGGTGCTCAAGGAACTCGACGCACGCGGCGCGCTGCTCGACTTCAACCACCCGCTCGCCGGCCAGCCGGTCCGGTTCGAGGTGCGCATCCTGGGAGTCCTGTGACATGGGCAACGAACCCGCCGTCGGCGACGCCGGCACCGAGGTGCTGCTGGCCAAGCCGCGGGGCTTCTGCGCCGGCGTGGATCGCGCGATCGAGATCGTCGAGCGGGCCCTGGCGCTGCGGGGAGCGCCGATCTACGTTCGCCACGAGATCGTGCACAACGACTACGTCGTGTCCGACCTGCGGCGCAAGGGAGCGGTGTTCGTCGACGAGCTGCACGCCGTGCCGACGGGTGCGACCGTGATCTTCTCGGCGCACGGCGTGTCGCGCGCCGTGCGCGACGACGCCGAGCGCCGCGGTCTGCAGGTGTTCGACGCCACGTGCCCGCTGGTCACCAAGGTCCACGTCGAGGTTGCCCGCATGCGCCGCGAGGGCCGCGAGGTCGTGATGAGCGGCCACGCCGGTCACCCCGAGGTCGAGGGCACGATGGGCCAGGCCGATGCGGGCATCCACCTGGTCGAGACGGTCGGCGACGTCGCGCGGCTTGCGGTGGGCGACCCGCAGCGGCTGGCCTACGTCAGCCAGACCACGCTGTCGGTCGACGACTGCCGAGCGATCATCGACGCGCTCAAGGAGCGGTTCCCGGCCATCGCCGAACCGAAGAAGCAGGACATCTGCTACGCGACGCAGAACCGCCAGGACGCGGTCAAGTTCATGGCGCCGCTGTGCGACCTGGTGCTGGTCATCGGCAGCCCGACCAGCTCGAACAGCAACCGCCTGCGCGAGGTCGCGCAGAAGATGGGCCGCGAGTCGCGACTGATCGGGACGGCCGCCGAGCTCGACCCGGCGTGGCTCGTCGGCAAGCGGCGCATCGGCGTGACCGCCGGCGCGTCCGCGCCCGAGGTGCTGGTCGAGGAGCTGATCCAGCGGCTCGCGTCGCTGGGCGTGCGCAACGTGCGTGCGCTCGAGGGCATCGAGGAACACGTGCAGTTCCCGCTGCCCAAAGGGCTGACGGGGCCGGCCGCGAGCGGCTGACGCAACCGCGGCGGCCGCGGGGCTACTGTTTCGGGGCAGCGGGTTGGGCGGCCCTGGCGGTCTGCGCGCAGGCGGCGATCTGCGCCTGATCGGCCGGCGCAATGCCGATCGAACCGCTGAACAGGCGATCGGTGTCGGCCCCCTTCGGGCGCACCCCGAACTGCACCGGCCGCTTGTGCACCGCGGCGTCGAGCACCATCGCCGCAGAGGCCATCGGCGTGGCGTAGATGATTGCGCGCGGATCGCTGGTGCTTTCCACGTATTCGCCGGTGGGGGGCGCCGTGTCGGCCGCACCGAGCACGCGAAGCCAGATCGCCTCGATCGGCTGCCGGTCGGGGCGCTTGCCGCTGTTGAGCGCACCGCGCGTGCCTTCGAGGAACACGCCGCGCACCAGCGCCACGCCGTTCGCCTCGTCGAGGCTCAGCGCGAAGTCGATCACCGGAACGGTGTCGGCGTCCGTCTTGCCAGGAACCGTGCCGACGATCCGGATGCCGCAGCCCAGCGTGCGGCCTTCGGCCTTGCTCTGGTGCGGGCGCGCGGTGATGTCCATCTGGTTGGCATCCTGCGCGACGCAGACCGCCACGCCCGCGCACAGCATCGCCGCGGCCAGAAGCTTGATTCGCCCCGTCGGCACACGCGGCTGGGACTCGATGGGGGAAGGGGATCGGTGGGTCATCGGATTACCGGGGCAGTGGCGGCACACGCCGGGCGCACACCAGCCGCACGCGGCGGCGAGCGGTGCCCGAAACCAGCCGGGCGCAGCTTACACGAAACGTGACGTGTCGTTCGACGCCGCGGCGCAGTCGCAGGGCCTTCGGTTAAGATTGCCGCGCACCGACTCCGTCCGCCTCCATGCGAAACTCGAGCGCCGCGGTCTTCGTCGCCTGTCTTGCAGGTTGCGCAGTGCTGTCCCAGGACACGCTCGAGCAGCGCTTCGGCCAGGCCGACCCGGCGCGATTCGACCGGGCGCCCGTGGCCGTCGCGGCCGGCCTGTCGTACCGCGACGACGTGCGGCCCGTCCTCGAGCGCCGATGCGTCGTCTGTCACGGCTGCTACGACGCGCCGTGCCAGCTCAAGCTCGGTGCGTGGGAAGGCATTGCGCGCGGCGCCACCCCGTCGCGGGTCTACGATGCGTCGCGCCTCGACGAGGCGCCGCCCACGCGCCTGTTCGTCGATGCGCAGCAGCCGTCGCAGTGGCGCCAGAAAGGTTTCTTCCCGGTCCTGAACGAGCGCACGCCGACGCCCGAGAACAACCTGGCCGCGAGCGTGCTGTACCGCAGCCTCGCGCTCAAGCGTGCGCATCCGCTGCCCGACGAGAAGGTGCTGTCCGGCGCCTTCGACTTCTCCCTGGACCGTGCGCAGTCGTGCCCGCGGCTCGAGCAGTACGACGCCTACGAGCGCGAGCACCCGCTCGGCGGGATGCCCTACGGACTGCCGGGGCTCGACGAGCGCGAACTCGGTGTGCTGACACGCTGGCTCGCCGCCGGTTCGCCCGACGATCCGGCGGCGCCGCTGCCGCCCGGCCTCGAGAGCCAGGTCCGCGAGTGGGAGCGGTTCCTAAACGGTGACTCGCTCAAGGAGCGGCTGATGAGCCGCTACCTGTACGAGCACCTGTTCCTCGGCCACCTGGTCTTCGAGGACGACGCGCAGCGGCGGGCGTTTCGCATCGTTCGGTCCGCGGCGGCGCCGGGAACGCCGACGGCGGGATCGCCCGCAGCCGGATCGCCAGTGCCGCCGATCGCGACCCGGCGCCCCTACGACGATCCCGGCGTGGCCCGCGTCTACTACCGTCTGGAGCCCGAGCGCGAGACGCTGCTCGCCAAGACGCACATGCCCTACCTGCTGTCGCCGGCGCGCATGGCCAAGCTGCGCGGCTGGTTCCTCGACGCCGCGTACCGCGTGGATGCGCTGCCCTCGTATGCGCCGGAGCAGGCGTCGAACGACGCCGGGTTGGTCCCCAGCACACCGACGAGG
>CAYGZN010000234.1:0-5483 GCA_964354355.1 uncultured Burkholderiaceae bacterium
GGCGATCAGCAGCTGCGGCTCGCAGGCCAGCGCGATCGCGATCATCACGCGCTGGCGCATGCCGCCCGAGAACTGGTGCGGATAGTCGTGCAGGCGGCGCGCGGCGCCCGGCATCTCGACCAGCTTCAGCAGTTCGGCCGCCCGCGCGAGCGCGGCCGCGCGCGACAGGCCCCGGTGCACCCGCAGCGGCTCGGCCACCTGCTCGCCGATGGTCAGCAGCGGATTGAGCGAGCTCATCGGCTCCTGGAAGATCATGCCGATGCGCGCGCCGCGGATCGCCCGCATCGCGGCTTCGCTCCGGTCGGCCAGCGACAGTCCGTCGAACACGATGCGCCCGCGCTCGATGCGCCCGGGGCGCGTGAGCAGGCCCATGATCGCCAGCGCCGTCATGCTCTTGCCGCTGCCCGACTCGCCCACCAGCGCCAGCACCTCGCCCGGGGCGATGCCGAACGACACGCCGTCGACCGGCCGCACCGTGCCGCCGGCCGTGGGAAACGCGACCACGAGGTCCTCGACCGAGAGCAGCGTGTCGGTCATCGGCCGGCTACTTCAGTTCAAGCCGCAGGCGCGGGTCGAGCGTGTCGCGCAGGCCGTCGCCCAGCAGGTTCAGCCCGATGACCAGCAGCATGATCGCCACGCCCGGCGCCATGCAGATCCAGGGCGCCTCGGCGAGGTAGTTGCGCCCGTCGGCGATGATGTTGCCGAAGGTCGGCGTCGGCGGCCTCGGCCCGACGCCGATGAACGACAGCACCGCCTCGGCCAGGATCGCCAGCGCGAACACGAAGGTCAGCTGCACGATGATCGGGGCCATCGAGTTGGCCAGCACGTGGCGCACCAGCACACGGGCGTGGCTGGCGCCGATCGCGCGGGCCGCCTCGACGAACTCGGACTGGCGCGTCACCAGCACCGCGGCGCGCACGACGCGCGCCGTGCGCGGCGTGTAGGCGACCGCCAGCGCCACGATGCAGTTGACGGTCGACGGCCCGAGCACCGCGGCGATCGCGATCGCCAGCACCACGGGCGGGAACGCCATCAGCCCGTCCATCGTGCGCATCAGCACGTTGTCGGCGCGCTCGAAATAGCCGGCCAGCGCGCCGATCAGCGTGCCGAACACGCCGACCAGCACCACGACGGCCGCGCCGATCGCCAGCGACAGGCGCGAGCCGTGCAGCACCCGCGACAGCACGTCGCGCCCGTAGCTGTCGTTGCCGAACCAGTGCACCGCCCCCGGTGCGCCCAGGCGCAGCCGGTAGTTGTTCTTCAGAGGGTCGAACGGCGCGACGACGTCGGCGGTCAGCGCAACCACCAGCACCAGCGCGACCAGCGCCGCACCGACGGTGAACGAGCGGCTGGCGAGGTAGCGGCGCAGTTTCACGGCGGGCACACGGCGGGTTCGGGTCGGCTCAGCGCAGCCGCACGCGCGGGTCGATCGCGCCGTACAGCAGGTCGACCGCCAGGTTCACGAACACGTAGATCGTGGCCAGGAACAGCAGCCCGCCCTGGATCACCGGGTAGTCGCGCCGCAGCACCCCGTCGATGATCAGCCGCCCCACGCCGGGCAGCGCGAACACCTGCTCGATGACCACCGCGCCGCCCAGCAGCACGCCGAAGATCACGCCGGCCACCGTCAGCACCGGGATCATCGCGTTGCGAAACGCGTGCTTGAGCACGACCCACGACGCCGGCAGCCCCTTGGCGCGCGCGGTGCGCACGTAGTCCTGGCCCAGGACCTCCAGCATCGCCGAGCGAGTCATGCGCGCAACCAGCCCGATCTGCGTGAGCGCCAGCACGCCTGCGGGCAGCACCAGCGAGCGTGCCCACTGGCCGACGTTCTCGGAGAACGGCACGAAGCCGCTCGCCGGCAGCCAGTTCAGGTGCACCGCGAACAGGAAGATCGCCATCAGCGCCAGCCAGAAGTCCGGGATCGACAGGCCCACGACGCTGAACGTCATCGCGACCTGGTCGATCCAGCGGCCGTGCCGGGTCGCCGCGACGATGCCGATCGCAATGCCGATCGCGCAGGCGATCGAGAACCCCAGCATCGCCAGCGTCAGCGTGACCGGCAGCCGTTCGACGATCGCGGTGGTCACCGGCCGGTTGAGCAGGAACGAGTCGCCGAGCGATCCGCGCGCCAGGCCGCCGTACCAGTCGGTGACCTGCTGCCACTTGGGCTTGTCCAGCCCGAGTCGGGACCGGATCCGCTCCAGCTCCTCGGCCGACGCGCCCGGGTCGGCCATCGCGGCCGCCACGTCGCCGGGCACCAGCCAGATCAGCGCGAACGACGCGACCGACACGACCGCCAGCACGACCAGCGCCACCAGCAGGCGGCGCCGGATGAAGGCGCCCATCAGCCGCTGCGGGCGGTGAGCGCCGCCGTCGCGCCGGTCGCCGCAGCGCGCGACACTACTCGATCCAGATGTCCCACATCCGCGGGATGCGGTACGGCCGGTAGCCCTTGATGTTGCCGCGCGTCGCCTGGTAGATGCCCACGTCGCCCAGCTTGATCACGTAGGCCTGGTCGATCATTTGCTTCTGGAAGTCGGCGAAGGCCCTCTGCCGGTCGGGCAGCGCCGCCGACGTCGTCAGGCGCTGGTAGGCGCTGTCGATCGCCGGGTCGTTGACCTGGATGCGGGCCTTCTCGCCCCACCAGAAGCTGACCGTGTTGTACGGGCCCTCGTAGGGTTCGATGCCGAACATCAGCGGCCACGCGTTCCAGCCCTCCTTCTTGGCGGTGCTTGCCAGCGCGGTCGGCCAGTCGGTGACCTTGACGTTCACGTTCATGCCGATCTTCTTGAGCTGCTCGGCGGCGGTCACCGCGACGTCGCGGTGGTTCTTGAACTGCGAGTCGGTGAAGATCAGCAGCTCCTCGCCCTTGTAGCCGGACTCCTTGAGCAGCGCGCGGCCCCGGTCCAGGCTGTTGGTGTTGTAGCGGTCCTTGCCCAGGTCGCCGGCGAAGTACGGCGTGTTCGGGTGCTGCCAGCCGTGCAGCATGCGGTACGCACCGTCGGTGGAGATCGCCATGATCTCCTCGTAGTCCAGCGCGGCCTGGATCGCCTGGCGCACCTTCAGGTTGTCGGTGGGCGGCAGCGACGCATTGAAGATCAGCAGCTGGAACGCCCACGGCATCGCCTCGTAGACCCGGATGTTCGGGTCCTTGGCCAGGCGCTTGGCCGCGTCGGTCGGCATCTGCTCGAGCAGCTGGAACTCGCCGGACTGCAGCCCCGCGGTGCGGGCGCCCCCTTCGGGGACGAAGCGGATCGTCGCGGTGTCGACGTACGGCGTCTTGCGTCCCGAGAAGCCGTCGGGCTTCTGGAAGTTCGTGTTCGGCACGTAGCCGTCGAAGCGCTTGAGCTTGACGTGGCTGTCGGGTTTGTACTCGACGAACTGGAACGGGCCGGTGCCGATGATCTCGATCTTGCCCGCGTCCTTGCCCGCCTCCTCGGCCGGGATGATCGCCGCCGGCGCGCGCGGCGAAGACAGCATCTCGACGAATCCGGGGTTGGTCTTCTTCAGCCTGACCACGACCTGGTACTTCGACGGCGCGGTGATGGACTCGACGTCCTTGAGCGTGGGGCTGGCCCCGATGCGGCCGTAACGCTCGAGCGAGGCCTTGGCGTCGGCCGACGTCATCTCCTTGCCGTTGTGGAACTTCACGCCCTCGCGCAGCGTGAACGTGTAGCTCAGGCCGTCCGCCGAGGTGTCGACCTTCGAGGCCAGATCGTTGATCACGTTGCCGTTCTCGTCGCGCGTGACCAGCGTCTCGAAGATGTGCATGCCGATGTTGCGGGTGGCCTGCGCCGTCGTCGTCATCACGTCCAGCGTCGGCGGCTGCGCCTGCTGGGCCATCACGATGTCGCCACCCTTCTTCTGGGCGTGGCCGGTTGCCGCCACGAGTGCTAGGCCGAACGCAACGAGCGCCCGCGCGGTCTGCGTGCGAATCGACATGGTGACTCCTCCTGCTGCTGGTTTTTCGGGACTGCCGACGTATTGTTGGCACAAAGGGCCGCGCAAGGCAAACACCCTCTGACGGCGGCCGGCCGTTTCCGGCACGCGCACCGGCGGCCGCGTCTTGCCACGCCGGCGGAAATCAGCCACCGTTGCCGTCGATGGACCCCGCCCGCCGCCGCATCGTCCTGCCCGAGGGGCACGACGAGCGCATCGCCGCTGCCGCTCGCCGTCTTGCCGACGACGGCGTGGCCGAGCCCGTGCTGCTGGGTCGGGCCGACGAGCTGGCGGGTGCCGCGCAGCGCGCCGGAGTGTCGCTGGACGGCATCGCGTGCGTCGACCCGGAGTCGAGCGGGCGGCTCGACGACTACGCGCAGCGCTACGCCGCCGCGCGCCCGAACCCGAACCCGGGCGTGGCGCGGCGCATCGTGCGCAAGCCGCTGTACTTCGCCGGCATGATGGTCCGGTCGGGCGACGCCGATGCGACGCTGGCCGGCGCGGCCCACCCGACGGCCCGCGTGATCGAGGCCGGCATGATGACCGTGGGCCTGGCCGCGGGCATCTCGACGCCGTCGAGCTTCTTCGTGATGGAGGTGCCGCACGTCGACGGGGGCGCCGGGCGGCGCTTCATTTATGCCGACTGCGCGGTCAACGTCGACCCGGACCCCGCGGCGCTGGCCGACATCGCGCTGGCCTCGGCCGAGAGCTGCCGCCGGTTCCTCGGCGAGACGCCGCGCGTCGCGATGCTGTCGTTCTCGACGCGCGGCAGCGCCAGCCACCCCCGCGTCGCGAAGGTCGTGCAGGCGCTGGCGATCGCCCGCCAGCGGGCGCCCGGGCTGGCCCTCGACGGCGAGTTCCAGGCCGACGCCGCGCTGGTGCCGCGCGTGGCCGCCCGCAAGGTGCGCGACCTCGGCGAGGTCGCCGGGCGGGCCAACGTGCTGGTGTTCCCGGACCTGGACGCGGGCAACATCGCCTACAAGCTGACCCAGTACCTGGCGGGTGCGCGCGCGATCGGACCGGTGCTGCAGGGCTTCGCGCAGCCGCTGTCGGACCTGTCGCGCGGCGCCAGCGTCGAGGACATCGTCGCGACCGCCCGCCTGCTGCTGCAGCGGCCCTGATCAGCCGCGCTCGCCGATCGGCACGTAGGCACGGGCCGGCGGCCCGTCGTACAGCGTCAGCGGACGGATCAGGATGTTGTTGTGCATCTGCTCCAGCACCGACACCGTCCAGCCCGGCACGCGCCCCACCGCGAAGATCGGCACGAACAGGTCCGGCGCGATGCCGTTGAGGTAATAGACGACGCCGGCGTAGAAGTCGACGTTGACGTTGACGCCGAGGCGCGCATAGGGCTTCATGGCCTCGACCAGCGCCTCCAGGATCTGGTACCACTGCGGCTGGCCCATCTCGCGCGACAGCTTCTCGACGCCGGCGCGCATGTGGCGCGCGCGCGGATCCTCGGCGCGGTAGACGCGGTGGCCGAAGCCCATCACCGGCTCGCGCCGGGCGCGCCGGGCGCGCACGTACTCGGCCGCGCGGGC
>CAYGZN010000235.1:0-5476 GCA_964354355.1 uncultured Burkholderiaceae bacterium
CCAGCGTGCCGCCGCGCTGCGCCTGCGCCCGCAGCAAACCCGGGCCGGCCGCAAACGGCAGGCTGCCCGCGACGGCCAGCGATCGCAGCAGCGTTCGGCGGGAGGTCCCGCCCCGCGCTACGTCGGGTGCGCGCGCCGAATCGTGCGCGTCGTTATCGATGCGTGCCATCGTCTCCCCTCCCGGTGTACGCCCGCGTGCCGAGGCTCAGCATGGGTCGTGCGTGCGGTGCGCGTCAAGGTGCAACGCAACAGGCCGCGGGGCGCACGTCGACGCCGGCATGTCGAACCTCAAGAATCCCGCCGGCGAGCCGATAATCCGTCAGGCCCGACACGTGCCGCGACATGACGAAGAACAGGCGCAATTACTACCGAATCCTGCAGGTCCAGCCCGAAGCGGCGCCGCAGGTCATCAAGGCGAGCTACCGGGCGCTGATGGGGACCGCGCGGCTGCACCCCGACCTGGGTGGAGACCACGAAGCCGCGGCGCTGATCAACGAGGCCTACGCGGTCCTGAGCGACCCGGCCAGGCGCCAGGCCTACGACCGCACGCTGGTGTCCCCGCATCGCCCTCGGCAGGCCGCGCCGCGCGGCGCGGTGCCGGCCGGCGGGCAGCCGGCGCACGATGCAACGTCGCGGCGCGACCCCGATCCCGCCAGGTGGGCGATCGAGCGGCGCTGCCCGATGTGCGCGCGTGCGCTTCCCGCGGTGATCCGGCCGGATACGCGCTGCGACCGCTGCGACAGCCCTCTGGCCGTGCCGCCCCAGCCTGACTCCAGGAACCGGGAGCTGCTCGGTCGTCGCAGTGGTGCTCGCCGGGCGCAGACCCACTCGGCCCTCGTCTATTCGGACTGGCAGGGCCCGGGAATTGCCGCGCGACTGCGCGACCTGTCGCTGACCGGGTTCAGCATCCTCGCGCGCACCGCGCTGCCGGTCGGGCGGCCGATCCGGATCGTCACCCCCACGCTGGAAGCGGTGGGCGTCGTCGTTGCGTGCCGCGCCAGCGGCGCGCTGCACACGGTCCACGCGCAACTGCTGACGGCGCACCTCACGGCTTCCACGGGCGTCTTCGTCCGGGCGACCGCGTGACCCGCGGCGGCCCGGCGCGAGCCGGGTCAAGGCGTGGCGCGCCGGAGCCTTCGAGCGGGTGATCGCCGACTTCGTGATCGACGCGCTGACGCGCACCTGGGCGCACCTGGCACCCAGGCTGAAGTCATCGCCAAACGATCTGATCGACTTCATGGACACCATTGGCGTGCCGGCCGAATCGCTGCGCATCGATGCGGCCATGCTCGCGCAGGCCAGCACGGCCGGGCTGGCCATACCTTGCTGCATCGCCTCAGGCGTCTGTTCTCGACGCCAGCCCTACATCAACATGGATCTGCTCAGCCCTTTGCCGTGATCAGCAATTTGCACAACTTGACGGACACGACCCGTCGAACCGGCTTCATTCTGCGCAGTCCCGGGCCGTGCGGCAACGTCTCATCCGGACCCTCAGCTGAACTTCGATCCATCCAACGCGAGGTCTCAGGGCGGACGGCCGAGAGGCGATCTTGATCGTTTAGCGACGCGCGTGTCGACAGGCGCACCGTCATGCTCCGAGGCCAGCACAGGATCGCTGGCCTTTGACTTACTAAGTAAGTCGTGCCATGATCAACACGATCGCTGGGTCTTGGAATCAACATGTCGACGCTCCTAGTCTCCTCGAAAGGCCAGATCGTGTTGCCCGCCGCGTTGCGGCGTCGACTCGGTATGGGTGCTGGCGCCAGGATCGAAGTGCTCGAGGAATCAGACGGGCTGAAGCTGCGCGTCGTGCGGCCCGTCGCGACGGCCGACATGACCGAGATGGCGGGCATGGTCAAGGCGCCGGCGCGCGGCGTCCCACGTCGCCTGGTGGACTTCGATCCGGCGTCGCTGCTGACCCGTTCGCGGCGCCGCAAGCCATGAGGGCCCTGGATACGAACGTCTTGGCGCGGTTCTTCGTCGATGACCCCGACGATGCACAGACCGCCAGACAGCGGCCCGCCGCCGTCGCAGCGCTCTCCGAACGATCGTTCGTCTCGGTGACCGTGCTGCTGGAACTGGAGTGGGTCATGCGTGGGTTCTATGAACTGCCAACGAGGGACATCTCCCGCATATTGCGGGCGCTGGCGAGCATCGAGCACGTCACGCTCGAAGATCGCGACGCGGTCCTGGTGGCGGTCGATGCGTTCGACAAGGGTCTCGATTTCGCTGATGCGCTGCACGTGGCGCGCAGTTCGCGTGCTTCCGGATTTGCGACATTCGACCAACGACTGGCGAAGCGGGCAAAGGGTCTCGCGCTGGCGCCGCCGGTGGAGTTGTTGGCCTGAAGTGTCGCTTGCGCGGAGCGCTCGGCGCATACCGCATGGCTGGTCAAGTGGGTCCGTGGTACCAGCGCAACCCGCCTCTGCATGAACTCCCGCGGCGAACTTACCAGGTGAGTCGGCCATCGCCTGGCGTCACCGCGATCGCCCGCGTGGTCATCGAGATCGAAGACGCTCAGTCCCGTTGGTCCGCCCTCGAGCACCGCACCGAAAGCTGGCCCCAAGGCCTTCAGGTCCGGGTGGTCGAACAAGCCGCCGTCACCACAGCGCAGCCTCAGGAATCAGCGGGCCGGCATGCCTCGTTCGAGGAAGGCTTCGAACTTATCCTTTACGAACTGTGGCAAGTCGATTCCGGCGTTGACAGGCGGCGGCTTCGACATCGGCGAACAAGGGTGCGGCCTACTGCTGCACCATGCGGGACAGCGCGTTCTGCTCGGGGCATCGACGCTCGTAGTGGGCCTGGGCGGGATCCCTCCTGCTCGCCTACGACGCGAGGACGGCCAGGCAATTGCGTTGAAACTGCCCGTGGTCAGCGGCGGCTGATGGGGAGCCCGATGCGTTGCCCGATGACTCTGGCTCCAACGCCCTAGGCACCACGCGGCCATTGCCGTATCGTCGCCGCACTGTCCACGCGGGAGGATCGGCCCCATGCACACCCAGACACGCCGCTTCCTGATCACGGCCTCGATCACCCTGTGGCTGGCCACCCCAGTCCAGGCGCGCGTCAGCCGCATCGTCATCGACGAGACCGCGCCCGAGCCGGTGCCGGCGGGCAGCGCAGCGCCCACGATCGCCTACGAACGCATTGCTGGCCGGGCCTTCGGCGAGCTCGATCCGACTTCGCCGGGCAATGCCGTCATCCAGGATATTGAACTCGCCAAGGACGCCGACGGCAAGGTGCGCTACGTTGCATCATTCGTAATCTACAAGCCGATCGACCCGGCCAAGGCCAGCGGCCTGATGTGGCACGACGTGCCCAACCGGGGCCGTGTATTCCCGTTTGTGCCGCAGGAGCGCGCCTTCGGCGACATCATGCTGGCCAGCGCATGGCAGGGCGACAACGCGGGCGCTACCACCTTGCGTCCGAAGGCCTCGACCAATGGGCTGCAGTTCCTGCAGGTCCCCGTGGCGCGCGGCCCTGGAGGCTCACCGGTCACCGGCGACGTTTTCGGCCGCATCGTCAACCGTTCCGGTCCGGCTTCGCAGCCGCTGCTGGTCCAGACCAACCCGGTGCCCTACAAGCCGATGAGCCTGGATACGCGCGAATCGAGGCTCGTCTCGCGCGGCGGCGAAGACCAGCGCGGTGAGGTCACCGACGAGGTGGTCATCCCGCCGGCCGACTGGGCCTGGGCGCGCTGCGAGGCCAACAACCCATTCCCAGGCACACCCGACGCCGCGCAGATCTGCCTGAAGAACGGCTTCGACCCCACGCGCCTCTACCAAGTCGTCTTCAAGGCGGCCGATCCGTACGTGCTGGGCATCGGCTTCGCGGCCTGGCGCGACCTCGGCGCATTCTTCAAGACCGCGCAGGCCGATGACGCCGGCACGCCCAACCCGATCGCCAAGCAGGTGAAGCACAGCATCACGCGCGGCATCTCGCAGAGCGGCAACTTCCTGCGCGGCTGGCTGCACCTGGGCTTCAACCAGACCGAGGACGGCAAGCCGGTGCACGATGGCCTTTGGCCCATCATCGCCGGGCGGCGCATCGCGCTGAACTTCCGGTGGGCGCAGCCGGACGGCGTGCTGGAGCTCTACCAGGCGGGAAGCGAGGGCCCGCAGTGGTGGCTGCCGCATCCGGATCCCGTGCGTGGTGGCGAAGCGGCCGGCATCCTGGACCGGTGCACGGCCAGCAAGACCTGCCCCAAGGTCATGGAGCACTTTGGCTCGGCCGAGGTGTGGGCCCTGAAGCTGACGCCGGAGTGGGTCGGCACCGATGGCAAGGCCGACCTGCCGCTGCCCGACACCGTGCGGCGCTACTACATCGCCAGTTCCACGCACGGCGGCGGTGCCGGCGGTTTCGACAGCAGCCTGCCCGGCGTGGGTCTGCCGCGCAGCGGGCCGTCGTGCCCCGGAAACAACTTCGGAACGGGCACGCTGCCGGAAAATCCCGTGCCGCACACGCAGACGGTCAACGCGCTTCGCGTGCACTTCCGCAACTGGGTGATGCAGGACACACCGCCGCCCCCGAGCCGCTTCCCGACCGTGGCGGAGGGCACACTGGCACGCGCCGAGAAGGCCGCCATCGGCTTGCCCACACTGCCCGGCCTACGCCCCACCGTGCCGGAGGCCGACTTCATCATGCCGGTGCACGACTACGATTGGGGACCGCAGTTCAATGCGCGCGACGGATCGGGCATCGCCTCACTCGCGCCGCCGCGCATCAAGCAGGTGCTGACGATGTTCGCGCCAAAGGTCGATGCCGACGGCAACGAACTCGGCGGCGTGCCGGTCGTGCTGCTCGATGCGCCGCTGGGCACCTATCTCGGCTGGAACATCACCGCCGGCGGCGCGAGGCCATTCCACCAGGGCCAAATATGCAACTACGTCGGCGGGATGATTCCGTTTGCCCGCACAGCGGCAGAGCGCGAGACCACCAGGGATCCGCGCCCCTCGCTGGAAGAGCGCTACGGCTCCCACGACGGCTATGTGGAGCGCGTGCGCGCCGCCACGGTGCGCGCCACGGCCGCGGGCTTCCTGCTGGAAGAGGACGCCACGGCCCTGATCGAAGCCGCGAAATCCAGCGCCGTGCTGCGGTAGGAGAGGATCGCTCGTTCAATGGCCATTTCTCCGCGCCGACGGAGTGGCCAGGCCCGTCAGCCGAGGCTCTGATTGCGGTCTATGAGTTGACCCTGACGATCAGACCGCGCAAGGCGTCGCAAACGCCCACCAGGACGCCAACCAATGGGCGCCTGCCATCTGTTGGCCACTTCCCCGTCACCAGCGGCCGTTGATTGCCGAATGCCACCTGATCGGCGTCGATCTCGGCTCGACCCAAAGCGGCTGTCCTCGTCCAACGCAAGCCGGAACTCCGCACGCGTCAGCCGCGCCGAGCCGCCTCAATCGCGGCGATGTCGATCCGGGTCATCTGCATCATCGCTTCAAAGGCGCGTTTGGCCGCTGCGCGATCGGGATCC
>CAYGZN010000236.1:0-3839 GCA_964354355.1 uncultured Burkholderiaceae bacterium
GGCTACCTGCGTTTTCCGTTCTACAACGGCGCAATGAGCACCGCGCAGTGCCAGCGGCTGACCGCGGCCGTGCGGGCAGCGCTGGAACGCCCGCCGCGCGTGCTGGTGCTGCTGGGCGGCCCCGACTTCTGGTCGAACGGCATCCACCTGAACGTGATCGAGGCAGCGGAAAGCCCGGCCGACGAATCCTGGCGCAACATCAACGCGATCGACGACCTGGCGCAGACGCTGATCGAGGCCACGGACTGCGTCACGGTCGCCGCGATGCAGGGCAACGCCGGCGCCGGCGGCGTGTTCCTGGCGCTGGCCGCCGACCAGGTCTGGGCGCGGCCGGGCGTGGTGCTAAACCCACACTACAAGAACATGGGCAACCTGTACGGTTCCGAATACTGGACCTACCTGCTGCCGCCCCGGCTGAAATCGGCGACGCCGGACGACGTGATGGGGCACAGGCTGCCCGTCGGCGCCGGGCAGGCCTTGCGGTGGGGGCTGGTGGACGCCGTGTTCGGCGACAGCCCGGTTGCGTTTGCGCGCGAAGTCCGTGCCCGCGCGATGGCGCTCGCGGCCAGCGGCGAACTCGCTGCGGCGCTGGCCGCCAAGCAGCAGCGGCGCCGGCGCGACGAGGCGCACCGGCCGCTGGCCCGCTATCGCGAGGACGAGCTGGCCCGCATGCGCCGCAACTTCTACGGCTTCGACCCCAGCTATCACATCGCGCGCTCGAACTTCGTGCGGCGGGTCGCGCCGTCGTGGACGCCGCGCCACCTGGCGATCCACCGGCGGGGCGACGCCGCGGCCCTGCCCGGCCGTCCGCCCGCGTGACGCCCGGATGCTCTCGCGGACGCCCTGCCGCCGACCCCCGCCCGCGTTTTCCCCGTCAACCGATCCGGTCTAGAATCGCTTGATATTGAGTTGCCGCTCCGGCCACACCCACCCCCGAGGAGTTCCCATGAGGTTTCCGTACGCCATCGCCGCTGCTGTCGCCACCGTTGCCCTGAGCGGGCCGGCCTTCGCCGGCAAGGGCGAGGACCTGATCGAGGCGAATGCCTGCGGCAAATGCCACACCGCGACCAGCACCAAGAAGGCACCGTCGTTCGCGTCGATCGCCGAGAAGAACAAGGGCAACGCCGACGCGCAGGCGAAGATGGTCCAGATGCTCAAGACCGGCGGCACCGACGATCACAAGACGATCAAGGCCAGCGACGACGACCTGAAGGCGGTCGTCGCCGTGGTGATGTCGGCCAAGTAAGCGCTTGCTTATATGCGAGCCCTTCACTGGGCTCGCAGTCGGGTGGACCTGCCGCCCGAGCCGCGCGGTTCCCCCTCGGCCGGCGCTTGACGCAGCGCAAGGACAGGCGGCGGCCCGCGCGGTATCTTGCCCCCCGACATCAAGAACAGAACGAGGAGCGCCACGATGACCGACGCGAACCCACCCGGGATCATCCGCAGGTTCTTCCGCTGGCTGTTCTCGCCGTCGGCGCGCTGGTCGGTCTTTGCGCTGCTGCTGGCCGGGCTGGTGCTCGGCGCCGTCGCCGTGATCGGCACCCAGGTCGCGGTGGCGGTCACCGGCACCGACGAGTTCTGCGGCAGCTCGTGCCACTCGCACGCGAAGTTCGTATATCCCGAGCACAAGACGTCGGCCCATTACAACAATCGGACCGGCGTGCGCGCGATGTGCGTCGACTGCCATGTGCCGCACAGTTACCCCGCCAAGCTGATCTACAAGGCCAAGGCCGGCATCACCGACGCCTATGCCGAGATGCGCGGCGTGATCTCCACGCAGGAGAAATTCGACAAGGAGCGCTGGCGCATGGCCAACCTCGTCTGGGACGACATGCGCGCCAACAACTCGGCCAACTGCCGCACCTGCCACGACCCCGAGGCGATGGACAGCACGAAGCAGTCCGAGGACGCCGTCAAGCAGCACAAGAAGTTCGCCGCCGGCAAGGCCACCTGCATCGACTGCCACACCGGCGTGGCGCACAAGGAACCCGAGGAGCCGAAGGCGGCGTCCAAGTAGCGCGAAGGCCACGTCCGGGCAGCGCGAAGGCAGCACCGCGACAACGCGAAGGCCGTTTCCGAGGGCGCCGATCGGCGTCTGCCGGATTGAATCGGCGGATTCCGGAGGGCATCACGACATGAAGAACATCGTCATCCTCGGCGCCGGCACCGGCGGCGTGCTGTCGGCCAACCTGCTGAGCCACCGGCTCGACCTGAAGGAATGGGCGATCACGGTCATCGACCGCGACAGCATCCACGTCTACCAGCCCGGCCTGCTGTTCCTGCCCTTCGGCCTGTACGGATACGGTTCGCGTGACGACGTGGTCCGGCCCATTGCCGAGCCGCTGCCGCGCAACGTCACGCTGGTGTCCGCAGACATCCAGTTCATCGACCACGCCAAGCGCGAGGTCCGCACCGACAAGGGAGTCTTTCCGTACGACTTCCTGATCTGCTCGCTCGGCTGCTACAGCGCCCCCGGCGAGATCGAAGGCATGGCCGAGGAGATGGGTCGCGGCGTGCACACGTTCTACACGCTCGACGGCGCACTGGCGATGCGCGAGGCCATCGCGAACATGAAGGAAGGGCGGCTGGTGATCGACATCTGCGAGATGCCGATCAAGTGCCCGGTCGCGCCGCTGGAGTTCGCCTTCCTCGCCGACTACTACTTCACCCAGAAGGGCATCCGCGATCGCATCGAGATCTCGCTGGTCACGCCGTACACCGGCGCCTTCACCAAGCCGAACGCCAACCGCATCCTGTCCAAGGTCGCCGAGGACAAGGGCATCAAGGTCGTGCCGAACTTCGCCACGTCGGCGGTAGACATGGCGGCCCGGGCGATCCGCACCTTCGACGGGCGCACGGTCGGGTTCGACCTGCTGTGTGCGATCCCGCCCAACCTGGGCCCCGCGGTGCTGGACGAGTCCGGCCTGGGCGACGGCGCCGGCTACGGCCTGACCGACCCGCGCACGCTCAAGAGCCGCAAGGCCGAGCACGTCTACCTGCTGGGCGACAACACCAACGTGTCCACATCCAAGGCCGGCTCGGTCGCCCACTTCGAGGCCGAGACCGTGGTCGAGAACCTGCTGCGCGAGATCGACGGCAAGCCGCCGCTGCCGAGCTTCGACGGCCACGCCAACTGCTTCGTCGAGACCGGCCACCACAAGGCGATGCTGCTCGACTTCAACTACGACATCGAGCCGCTCGAGGGTTCGTTCCCGCTGCCGTACGCGGGGCCGTTCTCGCTGCTCGAGGAAAGCTACATGAACCACGTGGGCAAGATCGCCTTCAAGTGGGTGTACTGGAACATGCTGCTGCCGGGGCGCCTGCCCAACGTGCCGCTGCTGCCGTCGCACATGAACTTCCTGGGCAAGGACCTGAGCACGGCGCCGCAGATCCGCCACGCGCGCGCGATGCACGTCGCCGACGTGATGACCCGCGACGTGGTGACGGTGCGCCAGGGCACCGGGCTGCCCGCGACCGCTGAACTGCTGGTGGCCAGGAAGGTCAGCGGCGTGCCCGTGCTCGACGTCGAAGACCGGCTGGTGGGCATCGTGACCGAGGCGGACTTCCTGTCGGCGATGAACCTCCACGGCGGGCTCGTCGCCGACGTGCTGGAGACCGTGGTGCGCAAGCGCCGCGCGCGCAAGGGCATGGGCACGATCGTCGACGACATCATGACGCGCTCACCGGTCACGGTCGCCGAAACCGCCACGCTGGCCGAAGCGGTCGCGCTGATGGATCGCAACAAGGTCAAGCGGCTGGTGGTCACCGACAGCGAGCAGCACGTGCGCGGCATCGTGTCGCGCCACGACCTGCTGAAGCTGTTCTCGATGAAGTAGCCG
>CAYGZN010000236.1:3939-5469 GCA_964354355.1 uncultured Burkholderiaceae bacterium
CCGTCTGGGCGTCGGCCAAGCCGATCACCGTCGCGCTGACCGACGGCGCCAACTTCGGCGGCAAGGGCGCGACCACCGCGACGCTGAAGGCCGTGTACAGCGGCGACACCGTCTACTTCCTGGTCCAGTACGCCGACCCGACCCACTCGATCCGGCGCGGCCCGTTCCAGAAGCAGGCCGACGGCAGCTGGAAGAAGCTGACCGACCCGGCCGACAAGGGCGGCGACGACAACGTCTACTACGAGGACAAGTGGGCGATGATCTGGCCGATCAACAACTCGATGGCCAACTTCGAGAAGCGCGGCTGCATGGTCGCCTGCCACGAAGGCGAGCCGGGCAAGCCGTACGGCAACAAGTACACCGCGCGCGAAGGCCAGATCGGCGACATGTGGCACATGAAGGGTAGCCGCACCGCGCCGCTGGGCAACGTCGACGACCAGTACGTGGACCACACCCGCTTCGATGCGAAGACCGCGCCCAACGCCGGCCGCAAGAGCGATCCGGGGGGTCCCGAGTACCGCAACGTCGGCCTGGTCAACGGCAAGCCCGAGTTCATGAACAAGGACGGCAAGGCGGCCAACGCGGGCGGCACCTACTACATCATCGACGCAAACAAGGTTCCGTTCGACGACAGCCGGTTCAAGCCGGGCGACGAGGTGGCTTCCTACGTCGTCCTGCCCCTCCAGGGCGATCGGAGCGACATCAAGGTCGCGGTGCGCTGGGCCAACGGCATGCACACGTCCGAGGTTAGCCGCAAGCTGACCACGGGCAGCAAGACCGACGTGCAGTTCAGCGACCTGAATGCCGAGTATGGCTTCGGCTTTGCGGCGTTCGACAATGCGCAGGTGCGCCACGCCGTCCACTACGAGCCGCTGTACCTGAAGTTCGGCAAGTAACGGGGGCGCCCGACGGGCGCAGCGCGGCGGCCCGTGCCGCCGCGCCACTCGGTTCCCGGGGCCGCGCGCTGCGCGGCCCTGTTCTTTTCTTGGGGTTGCCCAAGGCGGGACGGTTGCGCCGAACGCGAGGGCGCTGGGCGCCGAAGCGGCGAGAAAGCAAGTTCCTTGATCTGAAACAAGTCCCTGCCATGACGCGGTGATAACTTGCCACCCACGGGGTCGGCCGGCGCAGTCTTTCAGTGTCGTTGCCCCGCAACGAAAAGGACAAGAACGGTGGCTCGGTCCAGGGGGACGGCGACACAGGCCGGCAGGCGGGGGACACGATGAACCCCTACGCCGTCTTCCTGTTGTACCTGATGGCGATCCTGGGCTTCGTCGCCGTCACGCTGCTGCTGAACCGCGTGCTCGGCCCCAAGCCCGTCGCATCCGCGGTCAAGCTCGAGCCGTTCGAGTGCGGCGCCACGCCGGTCACCACGCTCAACGTCAAGGCCGTGCCGATCAAGTACTACGCGGTCGCGATCGTGTTCATCCTGTTCGACCTGGAGACGGTGTTCCTGTTCATCTGGGCGCTGGGCGCCCAGCCGCTGACCGGCTTAATGGTGTTCACGTTCTTCCTGTTCATGGTCCGGCGCGT
>CAYGZN010000237.1:0-5439 GCA_964354355.1 uncultured Burkholderiaceae bacterium
ATCGATGGCACCAGCGTGGCCGCGACCAGGGCGATCGTCAGGACGGTCTTCAAGCGGGTCTCCCCGATTCGAGGGTGGGTGTCGAGGCGATGAACGCGCCGATCGCGCGCGCCAGCTCCGGCCCCTTGTCTTCCTGCAGGAAGTGGCCGGCGCCGCGGGTCGTTGCGTGGGGCTGCCCCTGGGCACCCGGGACGCGGGCGCGGAACATCCGGTCGCCGCCGCGCGTGATCGGGTCGCGGTCCGAGAACAGCGTCAGGAACGGCTTGCGCCACTCGCCGAGCACCGACCACGCGTGCTCGTTGTTCGCGCGCTCGGGGTCGTCCGCGGCGATCGGCACCAGGCTCGGGAACACCCGCACGGCCGCCTTGTGGCGCGCCGACGGAAACGGCGCGTCGTAGGCGTCGCGATCGGCCTGCGCGAGCGGGGTCACGCAGCCGGCGTTGACGATCCGCCCGACCGGAAACACCGGGCTGAAGCGGGCGAACGCGCGCCAGATCCGGAATGCGCGCGGCACCTGGCCCGTGCCCGTGGGCAACCCGCCGTTGGCCAGCACGATGCGCTCGAAGCGCTGCGGTGTCAGCGCCACGAGCCGCAGCCCGATCAGCGAGCCCCAGTCCTGGCAGAACAGCGTCATGCGGGACAGGTCGTTGGCCAGCAGCCAGGCGTGCATCCACTGCACGTGGCGCAGGTAGGTGTAGTCGGACTGCCGCGCCGGCTTGTCGGATCGCCCACAGCCGACGAGGTCGGGCGCAACGACCCGGTGGCCGGCGGCGGCCAGCACCGGGATCATCGTGCGGTACAGGTACGACCACGTGGGCTCGCCGTGAAGCAGCAGCACGGGCGGCGCATCGGCGGGCCCGGCTTCGACGTGCGCGATCCGCAGGCCGCCCACTTCCGTATACCGCGGGGCGTACGGGAACCCGGTCAGGCCCGCGAAGCGCGCATCCGGCGTTCGCAGGACCGAGTCGATGACCGGCAGCGCGCTCATCGGCGCGCGATGCGGACCGCGTCGCCGCCGGCCGGCAGGCTCACGAAGTCGCCGTCGGCGCCGACCCGCAACTCGCCCGGGAAGATCTTCGGCGCATCGCCCAGGAACGGGCCGTCGAGCGCCTGCAGCGGCAGCGGCGGCACGATGTGGTGCAGGACCAGCACCCGCACGCGCGCATCGCGCGCCGTCTCGGCGGCCTGTTCGGGCGTGGTGTGGTAATCGAGCACGTCCTTGAAGATGCGTTGCAGGTTGGTCCGCCCGGCCGCGGTCGCCCCGGACTCCAGCAGGCCCAGCAGGCGCGGCGACAGCGCCTCGTGCAGCAGCAGGTCGGCGTCGCGCGCCTCGCGCTCGACGGCGGCCGACTTCTTCGTGTCGCCACTGATCACGGCGGTGCGGCCCTTGTAGCGGATCCGGTAGCCCACCGCCGGATCGACGGGCGCGTGGTCGACCGTGAATGCGACGATCTCGAGGTCGCCGTCCTGCAGCACGACGGCGCGACCCGTCGGCCCGTGTGCGTCGAAGGCACGGGCCGTGCCGCCGAACCCGGCCGGCGGCACGACGCTCTCGCCGTGGTGCGCGACGCGATAGCCTCGATCGGGCGCGTAGGCCATGCCCACGCCGCCGACGACCCGCTCGACGCCGGTCGGCCCGAAGACCGGCACCGGTGTCTCGTGCGCGCCGGCGACCCAGCGCTGCAGCAGCAGCTCGCCCAGGCCGTCGATGTGGTCCGAGTGGAAGTGGGTGAGGAACACGGCTTCGATGCGGCCGGCGTCGAAGCCCATGCGCGACAGCCCGCGCGAGGCCCCGCTGCCGGCGTCGAACACGAACATCCTGCGCCCGGCGAACACGACGGTGCACGGGCCGCTGCGCCGCTCGTCCGGAAACGGGGAGCCGGCGCCGCACAGGCCCACGTGCAGCCCGTCGGGCAGCGCCGCCACGGGGTCGGCCGTCATGCGGGCGGTGACGGTGCGCTGCATCAGCGCCGTGGCGATCGCCCCGCGCCACGCGTAGGCCAGCGCCGCCGCGACCGCCAGCAATGCCAGAATCGCGAGCAACGCGGTTCGAACCGTCGGGCCGCGGGTGTTCAACGGGGGTTCCACCGGCGCCGGGGTTGCACGTGGGGTTGCACCGACCTTGACTCCATTCGAAACTAGTGGCACGGTTACTGCCACTATATGTGTGGACCGCCGTTCGGTCAACCGCCATTCCCCATCGCAGTCGTCGCCTGGATCCGTCGCCCGACCCCATGACCCCTGCCCCTGCCCCTGCCCGTGCCCCGGCCCGACCGCCCTCGGGCGCCGCGACGCGGATCGACGCCGCCGCGCCGGCCGACAAGCCCGACGGCCGTCGCAGCCGCGGCCAGGACAGCCGGCGCCGTATCGTCGCGGCCTTCACCGCGCTGGTGCGCAACGGCGTGGTCACGCCGACCGCCGAGCAGGTCGCCGAACAGGCCGGCGTCGGCCTGCGCACGGTCTTTCGCCACTTCGACGACATGGAGGGCCTGTATCGCGAGATCGCGGCCGAAGTCGAACGCCAGGTGCGCCCGATCGTCGCCGAGCGCTGGGTGCCGCAAGCGCCGCAGGCTCGGCTCGCCGAGATCGTCGGGCGCCGCGCCCGCCTGTTCGAGCGGATCATGCCGTTCCAGATCGCCGCGGACGTTCACCGCCACCGCTCGCCGTTCCTGCGCGCCGGACAGAAGCGGTTCGTCGCCCTGCAGCGCGAGGCGTTGCGCCAGGCGCTGCCCGAGCCGCTCGCCGGGCAGGCCGACCGGTTCGAAGCGTTCGACCTCGTGCTGAGTTTCAATGCGTGGCTGCGCCTGCGTCGCGAGCAGGGGCTGGGCAGGACGGCCGCGCAGCGGGCGATGCGTTGCGCGGCGCTGGGGCTGGCCGCGCACGTGAACGCGACGGCCGGCGCCGGCGCAGACGTGGCGCCCCCCGCGGCAGGTGCACCGGAGCCGGGCCGCGGTCAGCTCAGCGGTCTGCGTGGCCGGCCAGCGGGTGGTGGCAGGCGGTCAGGTGCGATGCGCCCGATGACGTGAGCGCGGGCGGTTCGGCTGCGCAGCGTTCGCTGGCGCGCGGGCAGCGGGTGCGGAACCGGCAGCCGCTGGGCGGGTCGAGCAGCGACGGCAGTTCGCCGCGGATCACCTCCTCGTCGGGCAGCGGTTGTCCCGGCGCGAGCACCGAGTCCAGCAGCGCACGCGTGTACGGATGGCGCGGGTGGCCGTAGACGGCCTCGGTCGCCCCGACCTCGACGATCGTGCCGAGGTACATGACGGCCACGCGGTCGCAGACGTTGCGGATCACCGCCAGGTCGTGGCTGATGAAGATCATGCTGAACGCGCGGCGGCTGCGGATGTCGAGCAGCAGGTTCAGGATCTGGGCCTGCACCGACACGTCGAGCGCCGACACCGGCTCGTCGAGCACCAGCACGGTCGGCTCCAGCATCAGCGCGCGCGCGATCGCCACGCGCTGGCACTGGCCGCCCGACAGCTCGTGCGGCCGGCGCGACCAGACGGTGTCGGCGTCGAAGCCGACCTCGCCCAGCGCGGCGACGACGCGCTCGCGATGGTCGTCGGCGCCGCCTGCGCCCCAGATCGACAGCGGTTCGGCCACGATGTCGGCGATCCGCCGGCGCGGATTCAGCGACGAGATCGGGTCCTGGAACACGATCTGCAGCCGGCGCTTCGCCTCGCGGCGTTCGCCCGGCGACAGGCCCGACAGGTCCCGGCCGTCGACGCGCACCGAGCCGGAATCAGGCGGCGGCAGCTGCAACAGCGCGCGCGCCAGCGACGACTTGCCGCAGCCCGACTCGCCGACCAGCCCCAGCGTCTCGTTGTGCGCCACCTCGAAGCTCACGCCGTCGACGGCGGTGACCACGCGCCCGTCGTCGCGGCGGAACCGGCGCACCAGGCGCTCGACCGACAGGGCGGGTGGTGCAGCGCCGCTCACGCGGGCGTCCCGATCGGATGCCAGCACGCGTGGCGCCGCGCACCCTCGGAGATCAGCGGCGGCCGCCCTTCCACGCAGTCGGCTTCGCTGCGCGTGCAGCGCGGCGCGAACGCGCACCCCGATGGCAGCGCCGTCAGGTCCGGGGGTCGCCCGGCGATGGCCTGGAGTCGTGCCCCGCGCGCGGCGAACGGATCGGGCCGCGCGCGCAGCAGCGCCTCGCTGTACGGCATGCGTCGCGACGCGAAGAACTCGCGGGCGGGCGCCTGCTCGACGAACCGTCCGCCGTACATCACGGCCACCTCGTCGGCAATGCCGCCGACAGCCGCCAGGTCGTGGCTGACGAAGATCATCGCCATGCCGGTCTCACGCTGCTGGCGCTTGAGCAGCACCAGGATCTGCATCTGGATCGTCACGTCCAGCGCGGTGGTGGGCTCGTCGGCGATCAGCAGCCGCGGCCGGCAGGCCAGCGCCATCGCGATCATCACCCGCTGGCGCTGGCCGCCGGACAGCTGGTGCGGGTACTCGCCGAGCCGCTGCTCGGCCGCGGCGATGCCGACCGAGCGCAGCAGCTCGACGGTGCGCGCGCGCCGCTGCGGCGGCGCCAGGCCGAGGTGCCGCTGCAGCACCTCGCCGATCTGCCGCTCGATCGTCAGCACCGGGTTCAGCGAGGACATCGGGTCCTGGAAGATCATCGCGATGTCCTTGCCGCGGACCGCGCGCAGCGCGGGCTCGGCCAGCGCCGCCAGGTCGGTGCCGTCGAAGGCGATCGACCCGGAGCGTGTCGTGGTTGCCTCGGGCAGCAGCCGCAGGATCGCGCGCGACAGCACGCTCTTGCCGGACCCCGACTCGCCCACGATCGCCAGCGTGCGCCCCGCGCCCAGGTCGAAGCCGACGTCGTTGACCGCATGCACGCGCCCGCGCGGCGTGTCGAACCGGATCGACAGCTCGCGGACCTGCAGCAGCGGGCCGCTCACAGCGACTGGGCCCGGATGTCGAACAGGCGGCGCACCGACTCGCCGATCCAGTTGATCGACAGCACCGTCAGGAACATGACCGCCGCCGGGATGAACACCGCATGCGGCGCCTCGACCAGGTTGCCGCGCTCGGCGGCGATCATTCCGCCCCAGCTGGGCTGCGGCGGGCGAACCGACAGTCCGAGGAAGCCCAGCGCGGCTTCGGCCAGGATCGCCACGCCCAGCATCACCACCGCATACGACAGCAGCGCCGGCACCAAATTGGGCAGGATCTCGCGCACCAGGATGCGGGGCAGCCTCGCGCCCAGCGACTGCGCGGCCAGCACGAACTCGCGGCTGCGCAGGCTCAGCGTGTTGGCGCGCGCGATGCGCGAGAACGCCGGCACGAAGATCACGCCGATCGCCAGCGTGACGTTGGTGACGTTCGGCCCCAGGCTGGAGACGAGCGCGATGGCCAGGATGATGCCGGGAAAGCACAGCAGCACCGTCATCACGCCCATGATCAGCCGGTCGGGCCAGCTGCCGAAGT
>CAYGZN010000238.1:0-5422 GCA_964354355.1 uncultured Burkholderiaceae bacterium
CGACGCTCACCGCGACCTCCGGCGCGCTGGTGCCGAAGGCCACGATGGTGAGCCCGACGACGAGCGGGCTGATACCGAACGACATCGCCAGTTTGGACGCGCCGCGCACCAGCGTATTGGCGCCAAGCACCAGCAGGATCAGGCCGCCGAGAAACATGAGCATGTTCATGATCGGTCACTGTAGCTACAAACGTCTGCCCACCGCGGGCCGGTCCGCCTCTTGGGCCTTTCAGCGGCCAGCCTTGGCGCCGCTCTCGGGACCGGACGTGAACGCCCGACGCAGCACTGCGGTCCCGCCTGCACAGCCCCGGGCAGCACCAAGCCCGTGGGCTGGTGCCCTTGCCATCGCAGAGCCTGCCCGATCGGACACGTTAGCGTCGGCGCTAGGTGCGCCATCAGCGGCCGGTACCGCCTCACGCAGCCAGCCACAAGATCCGAGTTCCGTGCGGCCGTCGTGTCGCGCCAGCGCGAGGACAGCATTCCCATCATGCCGCCACCTGCCGGGCCGGCTGAGGACCGGAACCGCCACCGCGGCGGCGCCACATCGCCACGAGCAGGTGAAGCCCCACCCCCAGCAGGCCTAGCAGCGCGCTACCGAAGCCCCAGATCACCCAGGTCGCCACGGTCAGGCCGCCGGCCAGCGCCGGCGCGGCCTGAACCAGACCCTCGACAGCCGGCGCCAGGCCCGACAGCAGCGAGGTCATCGCCTGCGCGACTTCCGGTGGCACCCAGGGGGCGAGCCACTCCGGCAGACGAAGGCCTTCTGCACCCGAAACCGCGCCTGATGCCGCGCCTGTCAGCGTGCCGGCATTCGAGACCGCCCACACGGCGACGGCATGAAACGCCCAGGCTGCCAGCGACCAAAGTGCAAGAAGGCCGAGCACGACAAACCAGCTGAGTGCGTAGAACATGATCGATTCCCCCCTTGATGACCAACACCAAGCTCCAGTCTCACGCGAATCGTCATTCGAACAAACCAGCGCTAGACAGACGTAAACTGCGTCTTTTCCGATGTGGATCGACCATGCTCAACTACCGCCACCTCTACTACTTCTGGGTCGTCACCAAGGAAGGCGGCTTCGCCCGCGCGGCCGAGCGGCTGGACATGGCGATTCAGACCATCAGCGCCCAGGTGCGGGAACTCGAGAAGGCGCTCGGCCACCAGTTGCTCAAGCCGGCCGGCCGGGGTGTCGCGATGACCGAGGCGGGCCAGGCCGCCTTTGCTCGCGCCGAGGAGATCTTCCAGATCGGTCAGGTCATCCCCGACGAAGTGCGCGAGGCGGCCAGCGGCAAGGTCGCCCGACTGGCGGTCGGACTGTCGGACGGCATTTCGAAGCTGGCCGCGCATGCGCTGCTGGAGCCCGTGCTGGTAACTCCATCGTTGCGACTGGTGTGCCACGAAGGCGAATTCGAGCAACTGCTGGGGGAGCTGGCGCTGCATCACCTTGACCTGGTGCTCGCCGGGCAGCCGGCACCGCGCAACCCGAACCTGCGTCTGTCCAGCGAACGCTTGGTCGAGTCGGCGGTAGAGTGGTACGGGCCCGCTGCCCACGTGCACAAGGACGACGTGGATCAGTTCCCGCAATCGCTGAACCGGTTGCCGGTGCTGCTGCCCACCGGCCACTCGGCGTTGCGCCCGACCCTGGATCGCTGGTTCGAGTCCCAGGGATTACGGCCGCGCATCGTCGGTGAATTCGAAGACAGCGCGCTGATGGCGGTGTTTGCCGCGCGCGGGCTAGGCGTGTTCCCGGTCAGCCGGCTTGGCTCCAGTGACGTGAGCTTGATGCGCGGCTTGCGTTTGCTCGGGCGCTGCGATGACGTGAAGGAGGAGATCCACGCCATCCGCTCACGCCGCGGGCAGCATCACCCCTTGGTGATGCAGGTGCTGGCTGCGACACGCTCGTGAACACGCTTGAGCAGATCCGGTTAGGCGGCATAGCGGCGCGCCGTTGCTGGGGCGATCGACTCCTGGCCATCGACCAGTTGCCAATGGTGCCGGGCGGCCTCCACGACCACGGCTTCGCCGTCGGCCAGGTGGCCGTCTGCCCGCGCGGCGGCCAAGGACAGACGCAGGACGGTCCGCTGCAATGCCGGATCCGAGATCTCGGCCATCAGTGACGCCAAGGTGCTGTCATCGACGTTGTCCAGCAACGAACCGGTCGCACAGCCGCCCAGCAGCAGTTCTTCGCACAGCGTGTGGACGATGTGCGGCAGGAGATGGGGCTCCAGTCCGAGTTCACGCTCGGCGCCCAGCCGCTTGAGGATGTCGAACTCGGAACTGCACACGTGACCGTCGGAGATGAGAACCAGCGCGACGATGCGCGCGGCTGCTTCTGGGCTGTTGTGGGGGTAGCTGCGCCTGGGGAAGTGCCTTCGGTGTTGAAGTTGTTAAGGGGAAGCCAGATCAGACGAATCGCAACCTTTGGGTGGCGAGAGAGGCCGCCGGGAGCGCTCGCCAAACGAGCCGTACCCGGCGCAGCGAGCTGACGCCTTTGACACTAGCCACCACCCGCGGGCGAACTGGCATCAGCGCCATGGGCTGATGCTCCACCACTGTCGCCCGGTGCAGTTGCAAGACGACCCGCTGCCGTGGCTGGGACGCCACCGCCTCGAGCGAATCCTGCCACGATCGGGCAGTGGCGCTGACCGCCACGGGGCTGCTCCCCGATACCAGGACTTCGACGTTGCAGCGTTTGTCGACGTCGCCCGCAGGCCCGTTGATGTCGTAAAGCCTGACCTTGATGCGTGCCACCAGCCCGTGCAGGCGCCCAAGCGCCCGGCGCAGTCTGTCTGCGGTGCGCTGCTGCCAAAGCTGACCTTCAAGGTCGTTGGAGCGAAAGTGAAACTCCATGATCAGGCCCTTGAGGAGTTGCGACAGGTGGACTTTGTCGCCGTTACAGATTCTGAAAAAGCAGAATTGCTGTGAATTCAGGTTCGGAAACGTCGAAGTCCGCGAATCAACATACACGCGGCTCGCCTCACGGCGTGGGAGGGCGAGCGACAGCCCCGAACCGTGGCCGGAGCTGCCGTGCCATCAGGCGCGGTCTGGCTGCACGGGTGTGACAGCCATGCGGACGAAGCCCCGATCGTGGCGCGCAAAGTCCCACCGCTCGATAAGGCAGCAACGCCCCGCTTCGGACTCGGTCTGCGCCTGGGCACCAGGCCCACTGGACGCCTCGCCCCATCGCAGGATGTTCACCGAGTTGGGCGCCCCAGGGCGTATGCGCGACGAGACGGCGGTTCCGGCCTGGACCACCCACAGTCGCCGCGCTAACCCGTGCAGCGCCAGCGTGTAGGGCAGATGAATGTGCCCGCCCATCACCAGGTCGGCCCCGGCGGCCGACCAAACCCGCGTGGCCGCACGGTGACCGCGCAACAGGTTGGGCCGGTCGCGAGCCTGAGTCACGGCCGCTGGCTGGTGCACCACCACCACGCGCAACTGCCGCGGGCGGGCTGCGGTCAGCAGATTTGCCACACGATCGATCTGCGCCGTGGACACCTCTCCGTTCTTGTGGCGCCATGCCCGCGTGGTGTTGACGCCAACGACCAGCAGATCCTGTGACAAGTGAACGGGCTCGAGGTCGGCCCCGAACACCGCTGCGTAGCGCGCGTACGGGCGGGTCAGCCGCGCCCAGAGGTCGAACAACGCAATGTCGTGGTTGCCGGGGATGGCCAGAACCGGTGCACCCAGTCGGTCGACGAACGCCTTCGCCGCCCGAAACTGTTCCGGCCGCGCACGCTGCGTGATGTCACCCGACAGCACCACCACATCAGGCCGCTGCTGAGCTGCCAGGGCGACGAGGGCCTCGACCACCTGCCGCCGTTCGGTTCCGAAGTGGGTGTCGGAGATCTGCAGCAGGACACTCATCCGGCAGCCTCTGGCGCGGCTGCTGAGCCCGATGCGCCCGCTGCACCAGGGGCTTGGAGCAGGTACAAGGGCTTGTCGAGCACACGAATGTCGATTGGCGTGCGCATCAGCGCCACCTCACCGTCGAACGCCACCACGACCTCCCTGCGGCCGGGCGCCAGCCTGGGCTTTACCACCATGTGCTGGAACTCGAAGCCTTCCACGCCAGCGGCTTCACCCAGCCTGCCCATCGCCCCATGTAGCATCAGCCCGATCATCGACAGCGTGCCAATGGGCCGCAGCATCAGTGCGGCGATGCTGCCGTCGCCGGGCGTGCCGGCCAGGGTGTCTTCCGGCTCCGCACCGAACTGCTGCAGCTGCAGCCGGTTGTTGCCCACGAAGAGCGTCAAGGTCTGCACGTCGCGAACCGTGGAACCCATCTCGATGTGCAGGCGCAGCCGGCGCTGTGCGCGCAGCAGCGTCGCACAGGCCGCCACGAACGCCACCCAGCGGCTGCGGCCAAAGCGGGCTTTGTAGGCCTCGCGGTCTTGCAGCAGTTCGGGGTAGACGCCCAGGCTGGCATTGACCAGGAAGACCCGGTCGTTGATGGTTGCCACCTGCACCGGCATCGGGCGCGCGTCCAGCAGCAGCCGCGCTGCAGCGTCCGGCTCGGTGGGTATGCCGTGCGTCCTCGCGAAGTAGTTGAAGGTGCCATAGGGAATGACGCCCATCGGGCAGCCGGCGGTGTGCGCGGCCTGGGCGACCGTGTTGAGGCTTCCATCGCCGCCGACGGCGATCACCGCCGCACCGCGTGCCACCGCCGCCGCTGCGGCCTCGGCGGCCACCCGCGCAAGCTCGGCAGGCCGGCAAACCAGCAGTTCGCCCTTTCGCCCACGCGCCGCCAGGGCCGACTCGATTACCGCACGCTTGGCATCGACGTCGAGGGCACCCGCAGCGGCATTGATCACGAACAGCAGGGTCGACGCAGGGTCGAGGCGCGGGACCGAGATCGCGGAGCTCCGCGCACTGCCGCTCCCGTTGACGATGACGCCGGACACCATCAGTCATGCCGCAGCAGGTCACCGAAGACGGTGTGCTCGCCCTCCTTGCGATCGGCGCCCGGCGCGTCGTACAGGACGAGCCAGCTCGGCTTGCCTCCTGTCAACGCGGGTGGCAGGTCACAGATCGCTTCGGCGCGGTTGGTGCCGCGTCCGTGGGGCAGCGAGACCGACTCGGTTAGTGCCGCCTCGAAACGAATCGGGTCGCGGTTGGCCGCCAGCAAGGGTCTCGCTGCCGGCCATTTGAAAACGCGGATCTCACCGTTCAGCACCATCGTCGGGCCGGCCAGGATGTAGAGGTCGTCGCTGGAGAAGTGCAGGTCGCGGACGCCCAGACCGTCGAGCTGCAGGAAGTGCTTGCGGATCAGCGATCCGCTGTCGTCCAGGGGGACCAGTCGCAGCTCATCGCCACGCGCCTCGACGGCGATCTCGAGTAGCGCCGACCACCCGCGCAGCACCGGCCCACGCAGGCCGAGCAGCAGCCGGCGCCCGTCCACCGCCAGGCCTTCGATGTCGA
>CAYGZN010000239.1:0-5332 GCA_964354355.1 uncultured Burkholderiaceae bacterium
CAGCGCACCGGGCAGCAGCGGCTCGCCGCTTTTCATCGGGGCCGCGAGCCGCGAGCCCACCAGCGACTCGAAACGCGCGGGAGAGACCGCACCGCCGGGCGCGTAGTCGCGCGGCAGGCTTCGCACCGCCATCGTGTCCGGGCCGATCACGTCGCCGCGCTTGAGGTCACGTTTGGCGACCACGAGGTCGACCATCTGAAACCGCGGCACCAGCCGCTCGCGCTCCAGCGCGAGCCGCTCGCTGATGTAGCTGCGCGCGCCGACCACTGCGGCGGCACCAAAGCCGATTGCGCCGAGGAACAGCAGCGCGGTGCGCCGCTGCTGGACCCATGCGAGCACGCGGCGCAGCCGCGTTGCCGCGTCCGCGTCGACGATGGCGGCCGACGCGTTCATGGCTGTGCCATCGCCCACGTGAAGCGCTGGTAGTGCGTGGCCAGCGCCTGCACCAGCTGGATGACCGGGCTGTTCTCGCCGATCGACAGCGCCAGCCCGACCAGCGCCAGCACCAGCAGGTAGTCGGTGGCTGCCTGGCCGGACAACAGCCGGGGCGGCGTCATTGCGCCTGGCTCCAGTGCAGCACGATTGCCGTCTCGCCGCGGTGCGCGGCGATCGTGGCGACGACCTCCTCCGCCCCGCGCCGCATCGCCAGCGCGCGCCCGGACGATCGGGACGCGCCGCGCGCGGTCGCAGGCGACGCCTGCGGCCCGCCGTCGTCACCGTCCGCGACGCCGAGCGCGGGTGCGCCCACGGACGCGTCCGGCGCGAAACCCGCCGCCACCAGCCGCAGCCGCAGTCCCTCGGCCAGCCAAGGCACCGAGCCATCGGACAGCGCGACCACCGTTGCCGCGCCACGCTCGGTGTCGCGGTGCGCAATCTGGCGGATCACGCGTGCCGAGGCCGGCAGCCAGCTGCGCAGTCGGGCATGGGTCGCCCGCGCGGACGCGGCTGCCGGCGTTCCCGACGCCGGGGCCTCCCCCGCGTTCGGCTCGCGTTGCCACAGCGAGTGCAGACCCTCGGTACCGGCATCGGTGCGCCGCAGCTGCAGGGTCTCGATCGCAGCCGGACCCCGCGAGGACAGCATCAGCCATTGACCGCGCCGCGCCTCGACGAATCGCACGCCGCCGGCGTGCCAACGCTCGCGGACCGAATCGGCCAGCGCCTCGGGCGTGCGCGACGAACTGAAGCGGTGCGTCGTCACGGCGTGGCCGTCGAATGCGGCGGCGGTCATCACCAGTTCGTGTCGGACATCGAGGTTCAAGGCTTCCACGGCGGACTCCTCCTCCATTCGGTCGGTTTCAGGGGTTGGCGTTCGGATTGGCGTCGCCGGCGGACGCCCCAGTCGAACCCGGCGGGACATCGAGCGAGGGCAGCCGGTCGGCGGGCACGAGGTCGACGTCGATCTCGTGGTATCGGAATTCGCGGGCCCGCGACTCGAAGCCCAGCAAGCCCGCGATGCCCAGCAGGCCGCGAATCGGCAGGTAGCCCGCGTCGATCGCCGGATCGACCAGCGGCAACTCGGCGCCCGCCTCGACGCGCGTCTGCACGCTGTCGGGCGCGGGTCCGTAAGGCTCCGATGCATTCCACGCGTCGGTCAGCACGGCGGTGCGGGCCTGCAGCGTCAACGGCATGGCTGCAAGCCGGGTGATCCACCCGTCGGCATCGCGCGTGCGCGCCACACGGGCCTGGACCTGCGCCTCGATCAGTCCGTCGGCAATCTCCAGACCGAAGCGCCCCGGGCCACCGAGTTCGGACAGCACGCGCACGGCGCCGGGAAACGAGCGCTCACCCAGCGACCCGGCGAACGCCAGCGGGCTGGAGAACCGGGGCCGCGTCACCGCGACACTGACGTCGTCGAAGCGCTCGAGCAGTGGCCGGTTGCTCCGGTCGACCCAGAACGGGTTGCCGTTGTTCGCGTCGACGACGCCGGGCGACGGGTCCAGCGTGACCAGGTCGCGGCCGAGCCTCCCGAAGTAGCGCCGGCGAACCTCGTCGGCCAGTTCGGGATGCGCATCGACGTCGGCGCAGGGGTCGCGCCGCACGGTGCACTCGAAAGCGAGCGTGCGCGACGCGGCGATCGTCGCCTGCTGCATGTCCTGGTACTTGGCCAGCAGCGCGATCGCCAGGTAGAGCGGCACCACCGCCAGCAGGGCGACCAGCAACTCCACCAAGGCTTGTCCGCGTACGTGCTTGCCCATGGGATCAGTCCGCGTAGGCCTGTGCGATCGCGCGTTCGGCGAGCGTGGGCTCGGCCAGTCGCACCTGCCAGTAGGGGTTGAACAGGCTGGCGTATTCGATTCGTGGTGCGGCCTCGGGGGGCCGACGGAAGTACACCTCGGCCGCAGCCAGCGCCCACAGGTGCGGCCTGCCGCTGCCTGCGAAGCGATCGGGCGGCAGCACCCGCCCGGCTGCCAGCGCGCGGTTCTGCGCGGTGGCCACGTCCGCGCCGGGCTGTCGCGCCACGACGGCCAGCCGCGACAGCGGAAAGCGGTTGTTCGCGAGCGCCTCGTAGTTCAGCTCGCGCACCCGGGCGATCCCGGCATAGGGACCGAACGACGCCATCCCCGTACCGGCGAGGCGCGTGGCCGCCGGATTGATCCAGGTCTCGCCCCCCTCGTCCAGGACCGCGCGCTGGCCCGGCAATTCACCGGCCTCGGCCGCCCCCCAGCCCAGCGGCACCGCCTCGCGTTCGCGGCAGCGAAGACCGCCCAGCGTGCGCAGGTGGAACGACATCGTGTCGACCGCCTCCCAGCGCTCCAGGTCCGGCGTCAAGGTCGTGCCGCCGCGCTTGCGCACGCGCATCAGGTTCAGGCACAGCGACGGGATCGGCGTGTGGATGTCTTCGCTGCGGGGCCCGCTGGTGAACGGGTCGAGCGAGTCCATCACCCGTTGCTTCAGGCGCTGGCGGTCTTCGTCGGACTCGTAGCGTCGGGTGAAATCGCGAAACCCGCCGTCGTCGGGCAGCACCCAGGCGAAGTAGCCCGGATCATTGGCCCGGGCGACCTCGGCCGCCACCATGCTGACGCCGAAGCCCTGCGCCGACATCTGCAGGATCTCCTGGCTGGTCTGCAGGATCTCCTTGTAGCCGAAGTCGTGCGCCGCGCGCGCGGGCACCTCGATCGTGGCCGCCGTCTGCGCGGCCTCGCGCGCCAGCATCGCCGCCTCGGCGATGCCGCCCAGCACCGGCTCGGCGGGCGGCACGTAGGTGCCGATCAGCGCGGCGTTGCGGGTCAGCGACTCGAAGTACTGCGCCCACGACACCAGCGTGACGGCCTGCGCGATCGCCACCTCGTTGGCGATGATCGCGCGGTTTGAGTAGGCGTGGTAGTTGAGCACACGTGCCCGCCACAGCGCAGCGCTCCAGGCCGCCGCATCCGCCGCGTTGACCAGCCGGGTCTTGGCGGCGGCGACCTGGCCGGCGCTGAACATGACGTACAGGCCCGCTGCGGCCGCCAGCAGCAGGCCGAGCGCCATGACCAGCGTCTGACCTCGCTGCGTGTGCGGGGCGCGCGTGGGGTGCATGGTCTGCATGCCTGACGGTTACCGTGAGCGCTCGATCGCCGTGGGCGCTCAGTGGTTGTCGGCGTTGTAGTTGTCGAGTCCCTTGCGAGTGCCCGCACTGGTCTGCGCGGTGTTGGCGTTGGTCTGCGCACCGGTGATCGCGGTGCCGCCGTCCTGGCCCGACACCTCCATCGCCAGTCCGGCGGTCTGGTTGCGGATGGTCTGGCCGAACAGCGTGTACACGCCGATGGCCGCAACGGCGATCAGCGCGACGACGATGATGTACTCGGTCATGCCCTGGCCGAGCTGGGCTCGCAGCGCCCGCGTTGCGACGTGCGGGCTGGCGCGACGGGATGGGCAACGCAACGATTGACGACGCGGGTGACGCAAGGGGTGAGCGAAGGCTTGCATGACGGGCTCCGTGGAGGGGTTGAAACCAGTCGTCATCGTCGGCGCGCATGGCCCCGTGCGCCATTGCACCAACGGACGAAAAGGCGCCCCCTCGGCCTAGACCGTTGGGCCGATCGGACCGTGACGACACTGGATCGGCACGGACGCACCGCGACTTGAGATCTCGATTCCAGTTCGCCGGGAATCAACGGTCCGCCGCCGGCGTAATGACGTTGGCGTTACGCCGAGGCAGAATGCCGCCTCACCCGCCAGGGAAGACCATGAAACCCGCCACCCCCTCGTCGTCCGCCAGGTCCGCGCGTCGTGAAACGCTGAACCTGCGCGTCCCGACCGCAGAGCGCGACTTGATCGACCGCGCCGCGCGATCCAGCGGCAAGACGCGGACGGACTTCATCCTCGGTGCGGCGCGGCGCGCCGCCGAGGAGGCGCTGCTGGACCGCAGCGTCTTCCTCGTCAGCCCGGCTGGCTGTGCGAAGTTCCTGGCGCTGCTCGACGCCCCGCCGAAGCCGAATGAGCGCCTGCGGCGCACGATGCAGGCGACACCACCGTGGTCCAAGGGCCGATGACGCTCCGATGATCGGCGCACCCGAGCCGCTCGCGATCGAGCACGCGCTCGATGGCGTCGACTGCGGCGTCGCTTCGCTCGACGACTGGCTGCGGCGGCGGGCAATGAACAACCAGACCCGTGGCGCATCCCGGACGTTCGTCGTCTGCGACGCGGGCCGGGTCGTCGCGTACCACGCGCTGGCGGCCGGCGCGGTTGCCCCTGACGCCGCCCCGGGGCGTTTCAGGCGCAACATGCCCGATCCGATCCCGGTGGTCGTTCTGGCACGACTGGCGATCGGCCTCGAGCACCAGGGTCGCGGACTCGGACGAGCGCTGTTCCAGGACGCTGCCCGGCGTGTGGTCCACGCAGCCGACACCATCGGCATTCGCGGGATGCTGGTGCACGCGATCTCGGGAGAGGCGATCGCCTTCTATCGCGGCCTCGGGCTCGACCCGTCACCGCTCGAGCCGATGACCCTGATGACGACGGTCGCCGACCTCAGAGCGGCCTCGCGCTGAGCCGGCTACAGCTCGGCTCGCAGCCACAGGCGGGATCGCACCGAGCCTGCGCAGCAAAGAGAAAGGCCGCGAGCGGCATCTGCCCCTCGCGGCCCGAAACCAGTCGGCCGCGGTGACGCGGCCCCGAAAGACGTCGCGCTTACGCCGCCTTCTTCTTGCTGTCGAAGAACTGCTCGTCCTCGGTCGAGCCCTTGAGCGCGGCCGTGGACGCCTCGCGCTCGATCGTCGTGGTCACCGCGTCGAAGTAGCCGGTGCCGACCTCGCGCTGGTGCTTGACGGCGGTGAAACCCTTTTCGGCCGCCGCGAACTCGGCCTGCTGCAGCTCGACGAACGCGGTCATGTTGTCGCGTGCGTAGCC